>NZ_BAABJJ010000036.1:0-125507 GCF_039543245.1 Algibacter agarivorans | reverse complement strand
TAGAAATGTATAATCAAAATGTAGCAGCTTAAATCTCGCAATTAATTGTCCACTTTTTTATTGCAAGTCCAAAAATAGAACGTGAAGTTTTTAAAGGTTTCGAATCCGATATAGACTTTTCTTTAAATTCAATTAGTCCAATTGTTTCAAAAATAGAGGAAATTGAAATTGAAGAAAATAAATTTGAATATTTGAAAACTGTAAAAAAGGGAAAACTTAAAAAAGCGAACTTAATATCTTATTCAAAATCTGAATTAACTGAATTAATCAAAAAGAAAATTAAGAGTAATTACATTTATAATATGACTGATTTAAAATCACATAATATCTTCAAATTTGACATCTTGATTGAATTATTAAATACTCTAAATGAAATTGTAAAAATCACAATAGGTTTTGAATATATTCCAGAAAAACAGAAATTAAGATTAATAACTTTATACTGAAAAAAACTGCACACAACATGCGTATATAACAAATAATAAAATAAGATAATACCCAAGATTTCCATAGCTATCAGGAAGAGACAAGAGAGAATGACAATTTTTATCGATTTATAATGCTTTACAAATAATCATTAAAAAGGTGTAATGGATTAAGTTACAAAAACCAATAACGAGCTATTTTTGGTTTAATTTCTTTCATTATAATCTACATTTTCTTTTATCAAAATATCGATTGGTAAATGTATTTTGTTATTTGGTATCCTCTTTTTTAATGTTAAATAGTCTGTCATTATTCGAACAGATTCATAACCTTGGTCAAACGGTTTTTGGGATATTAAAAAAGAAATAGAATCGTTTTTCAAACATTCAATGTTTTGAGGCGTATTATCAAAACCAATCAGTTTAAGTTTTTCTAAATAAGCAACATCAATACAATCAACAACAATATAAATTCTACTGGCTGGTACAAATATACCTTCAATTTCGGGGTGTTGCTTTAAGTATAAATTAATTTTTTCTTTCGTTTCGGAAAAGCTATTTAAGTTATCAATTTTTAATGTTTGAGTTTTAGAGTTGATTTTGTTCTTCAAGAAATAGTCATTAAAACCATTAATTCTATTGGAAACAGCGTTGTTTTTAGTGATGTTATGTCTTGCTTGAATAATTAAATAAGTAGAAGGCTTTGGAATACTTAAATTCATCAGTTTACCTGATATATACCCAGCCATAAACGAATCTTGTCCAACGAACGCTATATTGTTAAAACCGTCAATATCAATATTCAAAAACAAATAGGGGATATTAAGAGTTTCTAACTTAGCAACTATTTGCTTTGTTTCTTTCGAGAAATTAGGCACCATGATTACGGCAGTTGGCTTGGATTCTAATAATTTATGGAATGTATTTAAATAGGAATCTGGGTCATATTGATTGAAAGTAAAATTAGTCACTTGAACCCCAAAACTTTTAACGTCACTAGCACCTTTTAAAATCCCCAAATATGGAGATTGCCAAAATAAATCGGAATCGTTATGCTTTGGAATCAATGCGGCAATAAAATGCTTGTTTTTCATGGCAAGCGCACTAGCAACCGGGTTCACGCTGAAATTATGAAACTCAAGAATTTTTTTAATCTTCGCTTCCGTTTTCTTTGATACACCACCACGACTATGTATGACTCTATCAACGGTGCCCTCAGACACATTGGCTTCTTTAGCGATATCCTTTATTGTAATCATATATAAAAAATAATTTTTCATCTCTTTCCATCCATGGTAAACTTATGAAGCTATTGAGATAATTTCAAGCAATTTAGTGAAATTTTTATCATTTTGTGTGCGCACACTGTTTTTTTTTCTATATTTGTGTGTGCGTACACGAAAATGTAATGCGTAATAGTTAATAATTAACAAAATTGGATACTAAAAAATGAGTAAAGTAATTGTTTTAACAGGAGCGGGGGGTGTTTTGTGTAGCACCTTAGCAAAATCATTGGCTAAAGAGGGTCATAAAATAGCTGTATTAGATTTAAGAATTGAGGCAGCAAATGAAGTAGCTGAAGCTATTAATGCAGATGGAGGAACAGCCATTGGCGTTGCAGCTAATGTTTTAGAAAAAGAATCTTTGGTAAAGGCTAAAGAAGAAGTGAACAGTCAATTGGGTTCTTGTGATATCTTAGTTAATGGTGCTGGTGGAAACCACCCTTTAGGAACAACATCTAATCCATATCTTCAAGAAGAAGATCTTTTAAATGAAACAGAAGGTTTTAAAACATTTTTTGATTTAGATCCTAATGGAATAAAATTTACGTTTGACTTAAACTTTATTGGAACTTTATTACCTACTCAAGTATTTGCTCAAGATATGGTAGGAAAAGAAGGCTGTAGTATTTTGAATATATCTTCAATGAATGCTTTTACGCCTTTAACTAAAATTCCAGCTTACAGTGGAGCAAAAGCCGCGGTTTCAAATTTCACACAATGGTTGGCAGTACATTTTTCTAAAGTAGGAATTCGTGTGAATGCTTTAGCTCCAGGTTTTTTCTTAACAGATCAAAACAGATCTTTATTAACAGAAAGCGATGGTAGCTTAACACAAAGAGGTCAGCAAATTATTGACCAAACACCAATGGGGCGTTATGGAGAGCCTGAAGATTTAGTAGGTACAACAATTTGGTTGTGCGGAGAAGGTTCGAAATTTGTAACTGGAGTTGTCGTGCCAATTGATGGTGGATTTGCAGCATATAGCGGCGTTTAAAACAATATATAATATGAGCTTAAAATTAGAACAAACATGGAGATGGTATGGGCCAAACGACCCAGTATCTCTTTCGGACATTAAACAATCCGGGGCTACTGGAATTGTTTCAGCATTACATCAAATTCCGAATGGTGAAGTTTGGCCAATCGAAGATATAAAAAAACGAAAGGAAATCATTGAGCAAGCAGGGCTAACATGGTCCGTTGTAGAAAGTGTTCCCATTCATGAGGATATAAAAACACAGTCTGGGAATTTTCAAACTTACATTGATAATTATACACAAACACTTTCAAATTTAGGGGTTTGCGGTATTGATACGGTATGTTATAATTTCATGCCCGTTTTAGATTGGACCCGTACAAGTTTAGATTTTGAAGTTGAAGATGGTTCAAAAGCATTACGATTTGATGCCACAGCATTTGTTGTTTTTGAAGTGTTTTTATTGCAAAGACCAGGAGCTAAAGAGAATTATACTTCTGAACAGATAGCAAGAGCGAAATCCATGTTTGATAACATGAGTGATTCAGAAAAAGCATTGCTGATTAAAAATATTATTGCTGGATTACCTGGAGCAGAAGAAGGGTATACTTTAGAAGAATTCAACGCTATTCTTGCAACATATAAAACTATTGGCCCTAAGGAATTAAAAGAACATCTTTTTTATTTTCTTGAACAGATTATTCCAGCTGCAGAAAAAGCTGGCATATTAATGTGTATTCACCCAGACGATCCACCATTTCCAATTTTGGGCTTACCAAGAGTTGTAAGTACAGAACAAGATATTGTCGATTTGTATAATGCCGTTGATAGTCCTAATAATGGATTAACGTTTTGTACAGGTTCTTTTGGTGTACGGTCGGATAACGATTTACCGGGCATGGTTGAACGACTAGGAGATAGGATTCATTTCATTCATTTAAGAGCTACCCAACGCGATGACTTAGGGAATTTTCATGAAGCCAATCATTTAGAAGGCGATGTGGATATGTACGGAGTCATGAAGGCTTTAATTAAAGAGCAAAGGAAAAGGCAATTGGCAGGACGATCAGACTTAAGAATGCCAATGCGACCAGATCACGGACATCAAATGTTAGATGATTTACATAAAAAAACGAATCCAGGCTATTCCGGAATTGGTAGATTAAGAGGTTTAGCTGAATTGCGAGGATTGGAATTTGGAATTTCTAAGAGCCTGAACTAATGAGTCAAATAAAATCAAAAACGTTTATTACTGAGGATTTTTTACTAAACTCTGAAGAGGCTAAAACCTTGTATCATGATTATGCGAAAAAAATGCCGATAATTGATTATCATAATCATTTATCGCCAAAACAAATAGCGGAAGATTTGCCTTTAGGGGATATTTGTGATGCTTGGTTAAGTGAAGACCACTATAAATGGCGTGGTATGCGCGCAAATGGTATTGAAGAAAAATACATTACTGGAGATGCTCAAAAACAAGAGAAATTCAACCAATGGGCAGAGACGGTTCCTTATACATTAAGAAATCCCTTATTTCATTGGACACAGTTAGAGCTTAAACGGTATTTCGATATTGATGATATATTACAGCCAAGTACTGCTGCTGCCATTTATGAGGAAGCAAATGCGGTTTTAGCATCTAAGACACCCGCTCAATTATTAGAACAAATGAACGTTGAAGTTATTTGTACTACTGATGACCCCACGGATGATTTACAATATCATAAAGAGATTGCAAAAGCAGATTTTTTTACTAAGGTTTATCCAACGTTTAGGGCAGACGAATTATTTTTTATAAATAAGAATTCCTTTAAGGATTATCTTGATAAACTAACTAATTCGGTATATTTCGATATAACAAACTATTCAGATTTTATAAAGGCGGTAAAGGCTAGAATCGCCTATTTTAATGATAACGGATGTCGTTTATCAGATTTTGGAGTTGGGGAGGCCTTGGTTATTGAAGAATTTACGGAAGAAGAAGTTGCGTCAATTTTTAATAAGAAATTACATGGAGAAACACTCTCGGTATTAGAAATTAATAAATATAGATCAAGTCTTTTTATTCATTTAGCTAAAGAATATCATAAATTAGATTGGGTTCAACAGTACCATTTAGGTCCAATTAGAAACAATAATAGCCGATTAGTGAAGCAAATTGGGTTAGATGCAGGATGTGATTCTATAGGTGATTTTCCGATGGCGGAATTTATGTCGAAGTTATTCAATACACTTAATTCAACCAATCAATTAGCCAAAACCATAACTTATAATTTAAATCCGTCACAAAACGAAGTATTCGCTACAATGATGGGTAATTTTCAGACAGGTGGAACACCGGGAAAAATGCAATGGGGTTCTGGATGGTGGTTTCTAGATCAAAAAGATGGTATGGAGAAGCAAATAAATACGCTATCAAATATGGGCTTGTTAAGTCGGTTTGTTGGAATGTTAACAGATAGCCGTAGCTTTTTATCATTTCCGAGGCATGAATATTTCAGAAGAATATTATGCAATTTGATGGCTGAAGATATGAATAAAGGGTTGGTGCCAAATGATATAGATTTCTTAGGAAAGATGATTCAAGATATCTGTTATAATAATGCGGTAAACTATTTTAAGTTTGAGTAATTAATAGTGTTCAATGAAGTACATTTGACTAATCCGGATCGGTATCTTGGATGGTCACGCAAATGATTGTTTACCTGTAATCGTTAAAAAAATGATAAAACGAAATATATGAAATATAAATTAATACTCATTGCTATTCTTCTTGCAAGCATGTCATCTTGTAAAAAGAAAGACGGCACAAAGGTTCTATATTTGGGGCATACGCTACCACAAACACATCCCGTACATAAAGGGATTTTAGAATTCCAGAAAGCATTGGAAACAAAATCCAATGGTACTTTAAAAGTTAAAATTTTTCCTGATGCTCAGTTAGGTTCAGAAAGAGAGGTTTTAGAGTTGTTGCAAATAGGATCTGTTGCAGCCACAAAGGTAAGTGCCGCAACATTATCTAATTTTGTGCCTGAATACCATATTTTAGGAATTCCGTACTTATTTAGAGATAAGAACCATCAGTTTGAAGTTTTAGAAGGTGACATTGGGAAATCAATATTAGAAAAAGGGAGCAAGTTTTGGTTGCGCGGACTTTGCTATTATGATGCTGGAAGTAGAAGTTTTTACACGAGTAATAAAGCCATCAGGACACCCGACGATTTAAAAGGATTAAAAATTAGGGTAATGAATAATCAAATGGCCATTAATATGGTTAATTCCATGGGCGGTTCTGCAACACCTCTGGCTTACGGTGAACTTTATACGGCTATTCAACAAGGCGTTGTAGATGGTGCCGAAAATAACCCGCCTTCATTTGTGTCTTCAAATCATTATGAAATTAGTAAATATTACACCTTAGATCAACACTCTTCTGTTCCAGATGTACTTTTAATAGGAACTAAGTATTGGGATAAACTATCTGATGAAGAAAAAATATGGGTACAAGAAGCTGCAGATGAATCTTCTCAAGCTCAAAAGAAGTTTTGGAACGATTCCGTTGAAGAATCCATGAAAATAGCTCAAGAAGCAGGGGTAGAAATTATTATTCCAGAAAAATCGTTGTTTGCTGAAAAATCAAAATCTGTTGTTGAAGAGTTTGTGAAAGAATTTCCAGAAATGGCTAACATAGTAAATCAAATTAAAAAATAAATAATTATGAGTAGATCTGAACTTGTTTTTAACAAAGTAAACCGACTTCTTGAATTGTTCATGATTATCATCTTTGCACTTTTGGTGTTAGATGTTCTGTTTCAAGTGTTTTCAAGATACATTCTAGGTACTTCCTTTACTTGGACAGAAGAGTTTGCACGATTTTCGTTAATATGGATGACCATTTTAGGCGCTGCCTATCTCAATGGAAAAAGAGAGCATTTATCCATGGATTTTTTGTATCAAAAATTCTCTGACACTAATAAAAGAAAAGCATCCATTCTTATAGAGGTTTTAGTATTTCTTTTTGCGCTTATAATCATGGTTATTGGTGGTTTAAATTTAGTATATACCACCTTGCATTTAGAACAACTTTCGGGAACATTAAGAATACCTTTGGGGTATGTATATGCCATTATGCCATTCAGTGGTTTTCTTATTATGTGTTTTTCGATATATCACATTTCAAATATTTACAAAAACAAAATCAATAATTAATTATGAGTATAGAATTTATAAGTATTATCGTTTTGTTTGCTAGTTTCTTTACGCTTTTGTTGCTCAAGGTTCCGGTAGCGTACAGTATAGGGATTTCAACAACATTAAGTTTATTATTAAATATTGATAATATGCCTGGGATAACTACCATTGCCCAGCGTATGACAACAGGAATTGATAGTTTTGCTTTATTGGCCATTCCGTTCTTTATTCTGGCTGGCGAGATTATGAAAAGTGGTGGTATAGCCAACCGACTCATCAATTTTGCAAAATCGTTGGTGTCAAGTCTCCCTGGAGGATTAGCTTATGTTAATGTTTTGGCATCTATGCTATTTGGTGCTATTTCGGGGTCAGCCCTAGCTGCAGCATCAGCAATTGGTAGTATAATGACAGATAGGATGGAAGAAGAAGGCTATCCAAGAACCTTAAGTGCATCTGTAAATATCACGGCTTCAACAACGGGGTTATTAATTCCGCCGAGTAATATTTTAATTGTATATGCCTTGGCAAGTGGAGGAACGGCTTCTGTGGCAGCCTTGTTTATTGCGGGTTATCTTCCTGGTATATTATTAGGTTTTGCTATTATGGGGTATGTTGCTTTTATTGCGATCAGTAAAGGTTATGCCAGAGGAAAACGAGCCACTTTATTTGAAGTTTGGACTTTTTTTAGAAAAGCTTTTTTTAGTTTACTATTATTAGTAATTGTAGTAGGAGGTATTGTAGCAGGAATTTTTACGGCTACTGAAGCTTCAGTAATTGCAGTATTATATGCAGCAATATTGTCTTTGGTTTATGGCGACATGAAAGTAAAGGATTTTTCAGGAGTACTATTATCCAGTGCAAAAACAACAGCTGTTGTGATGTTCTTAATTTGTACCTCTATGGCCATGTCGTGGTTGTTTTCTTTTGAAGGCATTCCGGAAATGATAAGTTCTTTTTTGTTAGAGCAGTTAAATAATAAGTTTGCCATCTTTTTAGCCATTAATCTTATTTTACTCATTATCGGAACATTTATGGATATGACTCCTGCGGTTTTAATATTTACACCCATTTTTCTTCCGGTCGTAACCACGTTAGGAATGGATCCAGTACACTTTGGAATTGTAATCGTGTTAAATTTATGTATAGGGATTTGTACACCACCAGTAGGCACTCTGCTCTTTGTAGGTAGCGGTGTTGCAAAAGTTTCGGTCACGCAGGTCATAAGGCCATTGCTTCCATTTTTAGCAATCATGGTAATCGTGTTGATGTTGATAAGTTATATACCAGAAATATCAATGTTTTTACCAAACCTATTCGGATTAAAATAAATGATACGAGATAGATACTAAATTATTATTTAGGTAAAATTTACAGATGAAAGTGAAAACAGAAGAGGTCGTCTAAAAAGTAATTTTTAGACGATTTTTTTTTAAAATGCTATTTTTGATATTACATTTTTTTTTTGATAAAAAACTCAATTTCAAAAAAGTAAAATTAACTTTATACAGTTAAACTATACTTTTTAAGGTTGTGAGCCATTGCAATAAGTCCTATTTCCACATTCACCTTTTCGATGGACTTGCAACAAAAAAGAGGACAATTAATTGCGAGATTTAAGCAGCTACATTTTGGTTATACATTTCTGTTTCAAATTCGTTAATAGTTTTATAGCCTAAAGTTGAGTGTCTCCTCCTTTTATTGTACCAAGTTCAATCCAAGAAAGTATTGATAATTCAGCTTGTGGTCTATAATTATATATATGTTTATAACCCCATTCGATTTTTAAGCTTTTAAAGAAGGATTCTGCAATAGCGTTATCCCAACAATTCCCTTTTCGATTTATACTTTGTATTACTAAGCCATCTTTTGAACAATGTGGGGATAATGAGGGGATTTTATTAAATAAAAAACCCTAACTAATTGATTAACAATTGTTAAGGCTTTTGTTAAGCGGAGAAAAAGAGGAACTATCCAAAGTTTCATTTTTTGAGTATTCATAGGGCTTAACAGGAGTGATAAATCTTTTATGCGCAGAATTACGCACCTCTTTGTGTTTACTTGTAGTCTTTAATAAATTTTGGACTCATTTGAGTGAATTTTAATCTAAATCTAAAGAATTCCTCGAGGCTTTGCCTTGGGGTTTAGCCGAAAAGTATGAATAACGGAGGGTTTTTCATAACACTTTGAAAAAGTGTAATTTTGAGAAGTAAGCGAGCATATTTTAAAAAGAGATAATAAGACGTTGTTGTTGTTGTTGTTGTTGTTGTTGTTGTTGTTGTTGTTGTTGTTGTTGTTGTTGTTGTTGTTGTTGTTGTTGTTGTTGTTGTTGTTGTTGTTGTTGTTGTTGTTGTTGTTGTTGTTGTTGTTGTTGTTGTTGTTGTTGTATCATTTGGTTTTTCCTTTGAAGTATAGAAAATCAGTTATAACAAAAGAAATAGGATAAGGTCTAAAGCAGATTTACATTGAAATATCAAAACGTTATGAGGTTCATTTTATTGAGATTTCTATGAGTCAGATCACATTCATTTTTTAGTTCAGAGCGCCCCTAGTTATCCCGTTTCAAAAATGATAACAATGTTAAAAAGCATCACTGCAATAGAGTTGTTTAAAAGATATCCAGAGATTAAGTTGAAACTGTGGGGTGGTGAATTTTGGACTAGCGGTTTTTATGCCAATACTCTTGGACAATATTCAAATGAGTAAGTGATAAGGGCATATGTGAAAAATCAAGGGATGGAGAAAGAATATAAAAAAAGTTCATTCGGATCAACTAACATTATTTTGATACCTCGATGGCTCTGCCTCGGGGTAGTTCATTATCAAAAAATTATGACTTCTGCTACTCCATTTCTAATTAAGAGACCTAAATCTAAAAATTTACATCCTATCACCATAAGAATTATAAAGGATAGAATGCCATCATCTATCTACATTGAACAAGCAATTAAAATCAATCAATGGAATTCATAATATCTAATCTTTCTAGAGAATATAATTATTCAATCTAATTTTTTTAAAATAATCAAGTATTATTAAGAGCTAGTAATTGGCAAAAGAGATTTTTTTTCATTATACCGAAAGTACAGGATAGATATTTGGTTTTAATATAATTTATTTGTTAAAGTTAGTATTGCCGCTTTTTAAGAATACCGAATGGTTTAATCGCTAGCATCGAATATTCTATTAATTATAATTAACTCCATGATTGCTCGAAAAGTTTTTCTTAAAGATATTAATAGTAATGATGTTCCAAAATATCTTAAAATTGTTAATGCATTTAAGGAATCTATTAATATAAATGCTTTTAGATCTGGAGATAGTATACCTTCTATAAATAAGTTTAGTAAAGATTATAGTATTTCAAGAGATACTGTTTTTAAGGCATATACTTTACTAAAGAATCAGGGTTATATAAAAGCCACGCCTAATAAAGGTTATTACATATGTGAAAGCAGAAAAAAAATCCTATTGCTAATTAGTACTTTCAAAGCTTACAAAGAAGTTTTTTATCATTCATTTATGAGTTGTTTACCTGAAAATGTGATAGTTGATTTACAATTTCACCATTACAATACAAAAAACTTTAAAATGATGTTAAATACTGATAATGGTATGTATTACAAATATATTATTATGGGTTTTAATCATCCAGAAGCATCAGACATTCTCTCAAGAATTGATAATAATAAATTATTATTAATTGATTCACAAGCACATTTCAAAAACGTAGAAAATTATGTGTTTCAAGATTTTGGAAAGGCTTTTTACTTGTGTTTAGAAAAAGCATTACATTTATTTAAGAAGTATGAAGTTTTGAATTTTGTTTACCCTGAGTTTACTCACCACCCGCCTGAAAGTTTGGAATACTTTAAGAAGTTTTGCCTTAACTATAATTTTAAGTTTGTCATTTCTGATGATTCTAAGCAATTTGTAGTAAAGAAAAACACAGCCTACATTACAGTAAATGATAGGATGTTATATGAGGTTTTAAACCAATGCACTAAAGCTAATTTTGAATTAGGAAAAGATGTGGGTATTTTATCTTATAATGATACACCCTTAAAAAAATATACATACAAAGGTATTTCAGTAATTTCGATTGATTTTAAGGAATTTGGTGCCAAAGTTGCCGAGTTTATTAATTCAAATCAAACATTACAAATGTATCTAGATACCAGACTTATATTAAGGGATTCTCTATAGTGTAATACTCTTCTCTAATCAAAAACCTTTTTTTTAAGTAACATTTTCTTTATTATGAATTATTGACTTTTCTATTTGAATAAAAGTTTATTTTTACAAGTAGTCAGGACAGAACAGCATAAACCTGGTTGTTTTCTATATTTGATTAATAATTTAATTTGATTACACACTTTTATGCCAGTATTGAGAACTAACAGCTAAAACAAGTCTATCAAATAAGTTCTCCCCAAAGTATCTTCTGTTTAATTTATAAACAAACTCATCTAGATAATTTTGCAAGTATTTTCCTTTGATTTTATGGTATATCCACAGTAAAGTACGCTTTGCGTTACTTATAGCGATATGCCCCCATTTTAGGGTGGTAATTTTGGTTTCCCTATTTGATTTTTCGGTAATATGCATTTCAACATAGTCTGAGATATCTACATAAGAGGTGCTCTTATCGCTAAAAACAATCGACATTTCTTCAAAACTATTGGTAATGGTAGTGTTGACATCTTCTGATTTGTGAGTCTCCAGAACTTTCATTTTAAAATAGAGAAAGAATATAAAAAAGTTCATTCAGATCAACTAACATTATTTTGATACCTCGATGGCTCTGCCTCGGGGTAGTTCATTGTAAAAAAAAAACATAGATTTATAAAAGACTAAAAAAAGTAATTTTTTAGTCTTTTATAAATATTGATGTATTAACCTTAGCTGATTTATAAACAGCTTCCTGAACTTTTAATGTTTTTAAATAATTATGCCCACTTGTTTCAAAAGCTTCTCCAGAAAAGAGTTTATCTATAAAATCTCTCTGAAAAATATAACAACAATCTCCAGCAAACCCAATATCATTGTGCGTGTAGTTATGAATTTCTTCTTTTTGACCTAATTTTTGAATGGTAATTTGTCCATCTGAATACAGTCTTAATGAGCCTTTCGAGCCATCAATTAAGTACTCTCCAAAAGTATATCTAGATTTTTTAAAATTATTTTCATTAAATCTATTAGCGTCCCAAACTGCTGTAGATTCGTTTTCAAAATTTAAAATCATTAAACCAGAATCTTCTCCTTTTATAATAGGGTTTAGTTTTTTGAGAATAGCATATACGCTTTTCACTTCACCAGCGTGATAACGAAAGGTGTCAATAAAATGCACCCCGGTTTCATATATAAGTAACTTTTTATAATCTCTAAAATAAGGCTGTCTTGCTAAATAAGCATCATCTCCCCAACCATCACCCATTCGGGATCTGAAGTTAAGATTAAACAAGTCGCCTAATTCATCATTATCAATAATTTTTTTGATTTCTCGATGCCAAGGCTGAAATCTAAAATTTTCGTGTACCACAAAGCGTACACCTTTTGAAGATACATAGTCTACAATTTTCTGAGACTCTTCGATAGTAGGAGCTAAAGGTTTTTGACATATGATGTTAACACCATTATCTGCGGCAAATTTACACATCTCAAAATGTGTTTCTGGTGGTGTAATGATATCTACAAAGTCAGGTTTCTCTTTAAGAATCATTTCTTTATAATCCGTGTAGTGCTTTTTTACACCAAATGAATCCATAACGCCTTTTGCTCTATCTAAATTAGAATTACAAAGGGCTGTAATTTCAATTTCAGGAATACGAGTCCAAGCTTCATATTGAAATCTACTAAAATATCCAGCTCCTATAGCAACACCTTTAAGTTTATTTTTCATTACTAATTGCTTTAGAAGAATCCATAAATAACCAACAGAAAATAGCAACAAAACCTAAAAAAGCAGCGACATAGAAAAATGGCTCGTTTGATCCAGTCCAATCTAACAAATATGGAAAGGCAAGTGCTGTAGAAAAAGCTCCTAGATTTCCTGCCATATTCATCATTCCTGAAACTTTTCCAGAATGTTCTTTCCCAATATCCATGCAAAATGACCATGATGGACTAAGAGTCATATCTGCACCAAATATGGCAACCGATAAGCATAATACAGCCCCAAGAGCTGTTTCCATATATAAACTAGAAAGTATGCCTATAACCACAAACACAAAGCCTATGATAGCAGGTACTTGTCTGGATAATTTCCAGTTCCCTTTTTTATAAATAGCGTCTACTGTATAACCAGAAACCCAGTTTCCAAGTGCCCCTGCTAAAAGCGGCAACATGGCATAGAATCCTGTTGTTACTAGATTCAAACCATATTTAGCTTTTATATAAGGGAATAACCATGTTAATGTAAAAAAGAAAATGAAGTTACTACCTATATATTGAATCATGGCTAGAATCACATTTTTGGACCCAAGAATACGATTGAGTGGTAAATTTGTTTTTGTATCTTCTACTTCTTGTTGACGATTTTTTATAATGTATTGCTTTTCAGCATCAGAAATACCTTTATGTTCTTCAGGCTTATTTCTAAATAGAAAATAAAATGCAATAGAGCATATAATCCCTACGGCTCCAAAAAAGTAGAATATATTCCGCCAGCCCCAAGCATCAATTAAATAGGCCACAAGTGGTAAAGCAAAAGCTGCGCCTAGTCGAGAACCTGAAAAATTAATACCCTGAAAAATGCCGCGTTCTTTTAACGGTACCCATGAAAAGGCAGCTCTAGAAATATTAGGAAAAGCTCCAGCTTCTCCAGCACCAAAAATAAATCTAAAAAATACCATGGATACATAATTCCATGCTAATCCTGTAAATGCTGTAAAAATGGACCATAAAATCATAATTGAAGTCATTACTTTGCGTACACCAAATTTATCACCTAAAGCACCTCCAGGAACTTGAAATAAAGCATACCCTAGAGCAAAAGCACTCAAAACCCAGCCCATTTGAATATCGGTAAGCACCAAATCGTCACTAATTGCATCTTTAGCCGATGATATACAAACACGGTCTATGTATAACAATAATGTAATAAAGAAGGAGCCTACGAAGAAACCATATCTTCTTTTTGGAATGCTAGTGTTCATAATTAATTTAGTTTTTGGATTATTGTTAAAAGTGAATCTTCATTTCCTACATTACCAGGAAATACGATATATGGTAATTCTGGAAATTTGGTTTCTTTGCCCATAGACCAGACAGGGATACCAGATTCTATTTGACCTAAGACTTTTGAACGTTTCATTCCTAAGCCTTTTGTTGCTAAATCATGAGATGTGATGCCTCCTTTCGCCAATACATATTTTGGGCGAACTTGTATGCCTTTTACTAAAGCTACTAAGGTATTTGAAATTTTTGATGCAATGTTGATATTGGATGTGGTATCTTTTCCAGAAATTAATTTTCTACTGGTGTAAACAAGAACATCTTTTCCTTGCGTTAATTGTTCATCTATTTTAGAAATTAAAGATTTTATGTATGCATATGATTGTTCACTTAAAATAATTTCTACGTCTACTTCAATAATACTTTCTTTTTCAAAATGATTTAAAGCTGAATTGAGTTGAATGGAAGACTTTTTAACATAAGATCCTACAATTGTTAAGCCTCCAGACTTATTTGTTTTATTCTGAAGGTCATTAGGATTTAATAGACCTTTTGGTTTTTGACCGATGTAGGAAGGAACAAAAGAGCTAGAGGTTCTAAAAAGCATGGTTTTTCCTAATTTTTCTGCAAGTAAAACGGCGTGGGTGAATTTATCTAAATCATTATAATTTAAAGCGTTTACAATACAGTATTGATTCGGTTTCAATGCTATTATTTCCTTACTTAATGATGCTACATCAAGTAATCTTATAGTATTAATACTAAATGAAAAAACATCAGTAGCTTTAATTTTTCCATTTGTTTTTTCCTCTATATATGATTTTAAATTTGCATTTGAATACCGAAAAGTATGATCTTTTGCAAACGGTGTCTCATTAACAGGGGTAAGTTGCTCGCTATCAGAAATATAGTGAGTATCATTCACTGATACGCGTCCACCTTCAAACATTACAGGAATAAATAGGGTAATGGCTTCTTTTACTGAAATGGCTTGTTTAATAACCTCGATTTCAGAAAAATGACCTCGTAATGTTGAATCACTGCGACTAATAATTGTAAATTTTCTATTTGTAATTTGTGAGGCCTCTACAATATTTTCCGAAATTTTCTTAAATATTTCTGAAGATTTCTTTTCTGATATACTTCTAGAATTTGTTAATATGAAAAACACAGGAGTTTCTTTTTTAAACTCCTCAAGAATGGTTTCTTTATCCCAATTGGTTAATAAAGGAATATCATAAACTGTTTGATTGCCAGTTGGGTCGTCATCAACAACGATACAAGTTCTATTTAATTGTTCAAAGAGGTCATGATTCATTCCTCTATAATTAGAAGAATCTTCTAAAGGCAGTTTATTAATTATGTTTAATAAAGAAGTGTTCATTAATATTTTTCTATGGCTATGACTCTAGCAGGAGCGCCATCTCCACCAGAAATTTTTAGTGGTAAAGCAATAAGTTCCACACAATTTGATTGTAACGCTTCAATATTAGTGAGTCCTTCAATAATAACGACGCCTTTTAGCAATATTTGATGAATTTTTGTAACTTCTTTTAAATCATTTACATCGGCTACAGATGGCGGTTCAACACCAATCATTTTTACTTTTTTTTCAAGACACCAGAGTGCAAGTTCTTCACTTACTCTGGGCAATTCGTCTCTATATTTTGAAGTATTAACAAATTGTGACCAACCCGTCCAAAAAATGAGACTATCTTCTTCAGAAAATTTTTCTAGAATTTTTTCAGGAATATGATTTGAATAAATCAATCCTTTTGAACCAACTTGACGAACATCTATTACCCAAGCCTTACCAACAAAATCAGTAATAGCTATTTTATCTATAGTCTGTTTGCTTACATTAAAATGAATAGGGGCGTCCATATGGGTTCCACAATGTGAGTAGAACGTTAATGTACTAGCATTCCATCCATCTTTTTCAATGATTTTACTGGTTTCTTTAGAAAAACCAGCAAAATCATTAGTATAATTTAGTGTAAGATCTACTATAGTATTCATCTCATATTAAAGGTTTTTAATTACAGCATCAGCTACATCAGAAGTACTAGCACTGCCGCCTAAATCTTTAGTAAGTACACCAGCTGATGTGCTTTTATCTATAGCTTGCATAATATTATCTGCGGCTTCAGTTTCTCCTAAATGCTCCAACATAATGGCTGCAGACCAAATTTGTCCGTATGGGTTAGCTATATTTTGACCAGCAATATCTGGAGCAGATCCATGAATAGGTTCAAACATAGATGGAAATTCCTTTTCAGGATTAATATTTCCACTACCACCAAGACCTAGACTTCCCATAACGGCACCACCTAAATCACTTAAAATATCTCCAAATAGATTGGTCGTTAAAACCACATCGAAAATTTCTGGTTTCAGTATAAAACTAGCAGTTGAATTATCAATATACATTTGGTCGTGAACAACATCAGGATATTGTGAAGCCACTTCTTTAATAACACGATCCCAGTATGTTAGGCTATTAATTAAGGTGTTTGATTTTGTGATATGAGTTACTTTATTTCTTCTTTTTCTAGCTAATTTAAAAGCATAATGTGCTACGCGCTCAATACCTTTTCTAGTAAAAATACTTGTGTCTAAACCCATACCATTTGCGGCATCTGGTAAATATTGACCTCCCATTTGAACAAATTCACCTTCTGTATTCTCTCTAACAATTACAAAGTCGATATGTTTTTCCGTTCTTAATGGTCTAGTTACCCCTGGATAAGTTCTAACAGGTCTGTAATTAACATACTGATTAAAACTTGTACGAACCTTAAATGTGTAATCTTTGGCAGGAAGCGTGTCATCTACAGCTGGTAATCCAACTGAGCCAAAATACACGGCGTCAAATTCTTTTAAGGTATCTAGTCCATCATCAGGTAAAAACTTGTCATTTTTAAGGTAATAACCAGCGCCCCAATCAAAAGTTTTCGATGTTATGTCGAAATTATGCTTTTTGGCAACAGCTTCTAATACTCTATACCCTTCAGGAACTATTTCGTTTCCAATACCATCTCCTGGCACTACTGCAATGTTATAATTTTTCACTTTTTAGTTTTTATTGATTAAATAATAATTCTCGAGATTTTTTTATGTGTAATCTTACTAGTTTTTCTGCTTCATCAGCATCTCCTTTTGAAATGGCTTGAATAATATTGAAATGTTCTTCTAATGTTTCCTCTGGAGTTCTAATAAGTCCATGGCCTGTTACTTTATCATGTATTTTCCCAAAGAAGTATACCTTGTCAAGAGGGGCATTTCCTGTAAGTGTAATTAGCAATGAATGAAATTTTTCATCTGCTTTAGAATAAGCTTCAATATTTATTTTCTTCTTTTTCAAGAAAGGTGTAAAACATCTTTTTAGTTGTTTAACAATTTTATCATCTTGAGCTTCGGCTAATAAGCGTGCTGCCATACCCTCAAGTGCTTCTCTACAAATGTAAATATCTATCATTTCTTTCTTGTCAAAAGATTTGATAAACACGCCTCTCCTTGGAATGCTTTCTACTAAATATTCATTTTCTAAGGCTAATAAAGCTTTCATTAGTGGAGTTCTACTAACACCTAGTGATTCAGCAATTTTTTCTTGAATAATTTTTTCGCCTTGTTTTAATTCGCCATTTAAAATCATTTCCTTTAACTTTAAATAAATAGGCTGGCTTATATTTTTATGTTCAATCATAAACTAATTACTCTTAATTGTATTTTGTATACAAAATACAAAAATATAAATGTTTAATTCAAATCAAATTGATTTTTGTATTTTTAATTAAAAAAATGTTAATCTTTTGGTTTTTAAGGCTTAATCATAGGTTTAGTTGATTGGCTAACTAAGAGTTTTTGTTTTTTTTGTTTTTTTTGTGATTTAACAGTACAGTACAGGATACTTGAGCAATCACTTATTCGTACAATTGTAATGATATTAGTAGTTTCATGACTTTGTTATGTAATCCTACTATGTCAAACTAATAAACTATAATATGTTAAAACTAAAACTCAAAATGAAACAAAAATTAAAAAGACAGTTTCCTTTTTCTGGGTTTGTATTAATGCTTGCTCTGGTCTTATCCAGTTTTACAGCTGTTAACTTACAAGCTCAAGAAAGAATTTCTGGTGTTGTAAATGATGTTGGTGGGATGCCTTTACCTGGTGTAAGTGTAGTCCAAAAAGGAACCACTCGCGGTGCATCAACAGATTTTGACGGGAACTATTCTCTTGAATTAACTTTAGGTGAAAAAACTTTAGTGTTTTCTTACCTAGGTTTTAAAACGGTAGAAATTCCAGTAGATGGAAGAACAACCATCGATGTGTCTTTAGAAGAGGACATAGCAGCCTTAGATGAAGTAGTTATAATAGGATATGGAACTCAGAAAAAAGAGAGTGTAGTAGCAGCTATTACTCAGGTGAAAGGTGAGGATTTGATGGAAAGGACAGCTGGTATAGCCAATGTTGAAGAAGCATTACAAGGAAATTTACCAGGTGTTACCGCTATACAAGGTAGTGGTGTTCCTGGGCAAGATAATATGAGGATTTTTATTCGTGGTCGAAGTTCATGGAATGGTAACGGCGATCCTCTTGTACTTGTGGATGGTGTTAAGAGGTCGATGACCGATTTAGACATGAATGATATTGAAAACATATCGGTGCTTAAAGATGCTTCTGCTACGGCGGTTTTTGGTGTAGAAGGTGCTAATGGCGTAATATTAATTACCTCTAAGAGAGGTCAAGTAGGAAAAGCGCAACTGTCGCTAAGTGTTAATTCAACTATTAAAACAGTTTCTCAATTACCAGAAAAATTAGATTCTTATGATGGTTTAATAGAAGCAAATAGTGCTATTTTAAGAGGGATAGCTCAAGCTCCTAATACTTGGAATAATTATACACCATTGGCTATTGTAGAAAGATACCGTAACCCAGGCAGTTTAGAGGAAAGTTATATTTATCCTAATGTTGATTGGGAAGAGGAATTGTTGAAAGATTTTGCACAAGATTATAGAGTTAACTTGTCTGTACGTGGAGGTAATAAATCAGCTAAATATTTTGGTAGTTTAGCTTACCAAACTGTAAATGATATTTTTGATGGCGGAAAATACGATAATGGAAGAGGCTATTTGGGTGAGTATCGATATGATAGATTTAACTTTAGAAGTAATATTGATTTCAATATTACAAATACTACTGAGTTGTCTGTTAGTTTAGCTGGTTTTTTAGGTGTTAGAGAGAGCCCTGGTAGTTTAGGTAATGTAACTAATGGGCTTTACCTAATAGCGCCAAGTCTTTACCCACCTGTATATCCAGATGGGATATATGGAAACCCCTTTAGTTATTTTAATGTATACGTAAACCCTGTTCAGACTTTACAGGCTCAGGGTTATGACACTTTTAGAACCTTTACAGTTAATTCAGATTTTATACTAAAACAGAAATTAGACTTTATTACTGAAGGCTTATCTTTTCAAGGACGATTTTCTTTAGATAATACTCAGAGAAGTAGGCAAGATTTAAATGATGGAGGTGTGATTTTCAGGGTTTACGATGGTGATCAAGAGAGTCTTCTTATTCCAGATGTTACTACCCGATTTGGTTATGTTCAACCACCTTGGACTTTAGAAACTTCAGAAGTGGAGAATAACCAACGATCGCGTCAAATGGTGTACGACTTTTCATTTAATTACAACAGGTCTTTTGCTGACAAGCATAACTTTACAGCGCTATTCTTAGTTAGAAGACAGGAGGCTGCAACGGGTAGTGCTTTCCCAAGGTACCGTGAAGACTGGGTAGGAAGGGTAACTTATAATTACGATTCAAGATACTTTTTAGATATAAACGGTGCTTACAATGGTTCTGAAAAATTTGGCCCGGGGTTTCGTTTCGATTTATTCCCATCTATTGCAGCAGGTTGGACAGTGTCTAACGAAGCCTTTATGGAAAATGCAGATTGGTTAGATAATCTTAAGTTTAGAGGTTCTTACGGTATTGTTGGTGATGATAATTTTGCTGGTAGATGGAGATATATTACGCAATGGGAGTCTGGTGCATCTGCGTTTTTAGTGCCAAGTACGTATCAAGGTAACAATGGAAGATCTCCTTATAACTTTTATAGAGAAGATGTAGTTGGAAATCCATTCCTTCAGTGGGAATCGGCTACTAAATATAACATAGGTGCTGAGTTCTCTTTATTTAATGGTTTATTAACTGCCGAGTTAGATTATTTTGCAGAAGATCGTGATAATATTGTAGTTGTTGGTAATCAAATTCAAACTTTACCAGATTTCTTTGGAGCAACACCTCCAGATATTAATACAGGTATCGTTGAGATTAGGGGTTATGAGATTGTTCTTGGTTCCAACTATACTTTCGATAATGGTTTAAATTTATTTGGTGATTTTAATTTTACGCAAGCCATAGATAAAGTAATAAGAAGAGATGATCCATTTTTGCAGCCTGATTATCTAAAAGATGCTAGTTTTAATATTGGGCAAAGAAGAACAGCTATTCCTGCAGGTATATTAACAAGTTGGGATGATGTTTACATGTCAACACCACAAAATGCAAACCAACAAAATACACGTGTAGGATATTATGATGTTGTAGATTTTGATGGAGACGGTGTTTACAATAATAATTTTGATAATGCACCTTTTGGTTATCCAAATCAACCGCAAAGAACCTGGGCCGCTACTTTAGGCGCGAAATACAAAGGTTTTAGTATTTCAGCGCAGTTGTATGGTACCCAAAACGCGTCTAGATTGTTTAGCAACAATACTTTTAGTAATTCTACACCTTTAATTTTTACGCAAGATTTAGATTATTGGACCGTAGATACGCCAAATAATACAGATACCCAACCATCATTTGGAGTTCCGGGTGGAACTAATCCTAGAGATAATTGGTTGGATGCATCTTTAACAAGGCTTAGAGCAGTTTCTTTATCTTATGATATTCCAAAAAAGACCTGTGAAAAACTTGGGCTAAAGAAACTTCAAGTTTTTGCAAATGGAAATAACCTGTTCTTATGGTCTAATATGCCAGATGATAGAGAGTTTAACACTTCTGGAGAAACACAGTCAAGAGGGGATTATCCTACCTTAAAAAGATTTAACTTTGGTTTTAATATGAATTTTTAAAAAAAAAGAAAAATGAAAAACTATAAAATAAAAATATTAATAATCTTAGGACTCGTATTCTCGTTTGCATGCGAGGACTATTTAGATGTGGCACCGGATGCAGTCATAGATGAAGAGGTGGTGTTTTCTACCTTTAAAAATTCGCAAGGTTTCGTTGAAGAAATGTATGCCTTAGTAGTGTCTTATGAACAGCAAGCACATACCTTTCAAGATTTTCTTTTGGGAGATGATGGGTTTGTTGATAGACCTACAAAAGCAAGTGGAGATATTGATGCAGGAAGATTCAATTCTGTAATAAGTGATAATTTTGTTTATTTAAATAACCACCGTAATGCTAATTATGGATCAACAGGAGCCAATTCAGCCAACGTTGAAAATACAAATGCTTTTAATAGACAAAGACCGGGGGTATATGATGGTAGCTTGCGTGGTATTCGTAAAGCTAATATTGTAATTAGGAATGTAGAAGAATTAGATTTAATGGTAAATGCAACTCAAGCCGAAAAAGATGTTATTCTTGGACAAGCTTATTTTTTTAGAGCATTTTTCCATAATGAGATTATGAAATTTTGGGGACGCTATCCATATATCGATAAAGTACTAATAGATGATTTTAGAATACCGCGTCCAGAGACTTACAGAGAAGTTGCCTTACAAGCTAACGAAGATTATAAAAGAGCCATTGAATTATTACCTGTAGACTGGGATAATGAGCCTTATGGACAACTAACACGAGGTGAAAATAAGGGTAGGCTTACAAAAGGAACAGCATATGCTTTTCAAGGTAAAAATCTGCTTCTTGCAGCTAGTCCTTTAATGAAAGGTAACAATGTAAGTGTAAATACATATGACTATGATAACGAGTTGTGTGATATGGCAGTTGATGCTTTTGCAGGAGTTCTTAAATTAGCCGACCAAGGACGTTATCGTTTAGCTACTTGGGAAAATTACGATGAAGTGTTTTGGAAATCACCTGCACCTGGTGCGTGGCCAGGAGGTACAGAATTTATGTTTGCTGCAACTGGGGGTAGTAATGTACAGGCTCAAAGATTTATGGCATCAGGAGTAAATAGAGCAATTCACACCAATTCTGGTGGATTTGAAGTTATTAGTCCTACACATAACTTTATCCATAACAATTTTGGTATGGCTAATGGACTTTCTATAGAGGATGATCTTAGTGGTAATTACGGACCAACATTGTACGACCCTACTAAACCTTTTGAAAACCGTGATCCACGTTTTTATAAATGGCATATTATTGATGGACAAATTATAGATGCAGGAGCTGGGGATCCAAATCATGTAGCAGCCCAACTTTGGTTTGAATCTTCTGCTAATAAAGGTTTCCACCGCAGTACTGGTGCTGAAAACATCAAAATAGTAAATAATACAGGGTATATGTGGACTAAATTTTTCCCTAAAGTTGATGGTAAATATCATACGAGATGGAATCCTATTATAAATCAATACGTCGGAGTACGCATGCATATGAGACTTTCAGATGTTTATTTAATGTATGCAGAAGCATTACATGCATCTAAGGGAGCAACCACAGCACCAAGTTCTTATAGCTTAACTGCTGAGGGGGCTATTAATTTATTCCGTGATCGAGCTGGTATTCCTAATGTACATCCTAATATAGTTGGAGATAACAACAAGTTTATGGATGAACTAAGAAGAGAAAGAACTGTTGAGTTAAGTTATGAAGCACATAGATGGGTAGATATTAGACGATGGGGAGTAGCTCATTTAGATAAATACAGAAGGAAATTAGCTTTAGATTTTCCGCAAGACAGAAGTAGTTTCACAGAAACACTTCTTGTAGATAGAATTTGTGAGTTCCCTAAGCATTATTGGTTACCATTTCCAGTTGAGCAAACACAAATTTACGAAGGCTTCCCTCAAAACCCAGGATGGTAGTCTTGTTCAAATTCGTTTTAATTAATATAAAGAAAAAAAATGAAGATAAATAAATTATATAGATTGTTTACTCTAGCTAGCTTAATGTTGTTTTGCTTTTGTAACGTTACAATGGCTCAAACAAATAGTGAAGAGGTAACAGCAACTGTGGTTGATGAACAAGGTAACCCTATAAGCGGTGTTAATGTTTTTAGCTCTAAAGGAGAGAAGGCATCTTCGGATATTAACGGACAGTTTAAAATTAAGTTACTAGATGACGAGTCTGTTGTACTTGAAAAAAGAGGGTATGAATCAGAGATTATTAGTATGTCTGATTTAATAGGTAAAATTACCATGAAGAAATCTCCTTTCCTAGCTTCGGAAGATGACGAAATAAAGATGGGGGTTGCCACTAAAGTTAGGCGTGATATTGTTGGTGCATTATCGTCAATTAACACCCAAGACCGATTAACTTATGACAACACACAGTTTGTTAGAGATTACATTAACGGATTGATGTTAGGTGTAAGAGGCTCTGAAAACATTAGAGGTATAGGCAATGCTATTTTTGTTATTGATGGTGTAATTGGTCGTGATCCTAATATCTTGAATATGGAAGAGGTTGAGCAGATAACAGTGCTAAGAGATGCAAACTCTGTTGCCTTGTATGGTAGCCAAGGAAGAAATGGTGTTATTGTTATTAATACCAAACGTGGAAAAGCTAATAAAAAAGAAGTTAATGTTAATATACAATCTGGTATTAGAACCCCTATGGCTTTACCTAGATATTTAGGCTCGGTACCCTACATGCAACTTTTTAACGAAGCTAGAAATAATGATGGATTAGATGATTTTTATGACGCATCACTTATTCAAGAGTTTAGTACAAGTTCCAATAAATATAAATACCCAGATTTGGATTTATATTCAACGGAATATGTGCAACCTTTTGTTAATTTTACAAACGTTATAACTGAGTTTTCTGGTGGAAATGATAAAAATCAATATTATGTTAATGTAGGTTGGAATCGTAACGAGGCATGGGTTGATATTAATGAGGATATAAATGCAGGAAGTAACCGTTTTAATGTGAGAGGTAACTTAGATTTTAAAATAAACGATTGGATTACAAGTAGTCTAGATGGTATTGCGGTTATAAGTACAAGTAAGTCGTCTAGAGCTAATTTGTTGAGCTCAGGTACTACTTTAAGGCCTAATGCATATTCGCCATTTTTGCCTGTAGATTTACTAGACACTAGTGACCCGACAGTTGCAGGACAATTACAATCTGCAAACACGTTTAATGGGAATCTTTTAGGGTCAACGCAACAGTTTGGGGCAGATGCACCGATAGCTTTAGCTATCGCTGGTGGTTATCGGGACACAGTGTTTCGTTCTACACAGTTTAACAACACAATCAATTTTGATTTAGATAGGATAACAAAAGGCTTATCAGCTAAAACCTATATAAGTTTTGATTTTTATGATTCTTATAATTTAACAATTGAGAATCAATTTAAAACATATGAACCAAATTGGGAGGGTGATAGCATAACAAGTCTTGGTGTTTTTGGTGAAGACCTAAAAGATCAAACTGAAAATATTAGTACCAATGGTTTTACATCTCGATTTGGTTTATATGGATTGATAAATTATGATACTACTTTTGCTAAGGATCATTCCCTAAATACAACTTTATTAGGTTTTTATAATTCACAAAGACAGAATGATGTTATTCAAACTGATGTTGATACACACTTAGGATTTCAAATGTCTTATGACTACAAAAAGAAACTATTTTTTGATTTTACAGGAACCTATGCTAATTCCATAAAACTTCCTGAAGGAAATAGAGGAGGGTTTTCACCAACTTCAGGTATAGCTTACCTTATAAGTGAAGAACCTTTTTTAAAGGATAGTAAATTTATTAACTATCTTAAGTTAAAGGCTTCAGGTGGTGTTATGAAGTCTGATCGTGGTATTACAGCTCTTAATAGTGGAGGTTCTGTTAATAATGGTGCGAGCCCATACTATTTATATGATTTAAACTATTCTAGAGGAAACAATATTAATTGGGGTGATGGAAACTCTAATCGTAGAATAGATGTAACACAAGGAGAGAATCTTGATTTAACATTTGAAGAACGTATTGATTTAAATTTAGGTTTCGAAACCTATTTAATGAATTCACTTTGGATAGAAGCTAATTACTTTAAGACAGAACTTGACAAACAAATAACATTCTTACAAGATCAATACCCGTCTTATTATGATATATTCAGACCGTATAATAATTTCAATAAGAATTTATACACTGGTTTTGAAATAGGTATGAATTTTAATAAAACTTATGAAGATTTTTCAATTAGCTTAGGTGCAAACGTGCTATATAGTCAAACCGAAAGAACTGAAAGATCTGAAGTATTTGCTGAAGACTATCTACAAACACAAGGAAGAGAGATTTCTACAATTTTTGGATTAGTTGATCAAGGTTTTTATTCAGAAGCAGATTTCACTACAGATGTAAACGGTGATAGAGTTTTAAATGCCGGCTTACCTGTGCCTCAATTTGGTAGTGTCCAACCAGGAGATATAAAATATCAGGATCAAAATGGGGACAATATTATTGATAATGATGATAGATCTGCTATTGGGCAATCTAGCAGCCCTTGGACGTATGGGGTAAACCTTAACTTAAAGTATAAAAGGTTTAACTTTTTCGTTTTGGCCACAGGTCAATCAGGAGCTGACGGTAATAAGTTAAATAATAGTTTTAACGAATACTATTCAGTTGACGGTAATGATAAATACTCAGAAGTTGTTTTAGGACGATGGACACCAGCAACTGCAAGTACAGCAACATTCCCAAGGTTATCATCACAAACAAATCAAAATAATTTTAGACAATCTACGTTTTGGTTGTACGACACGAGCTTCTTTAGAATTAACCGTGCTCAGATAACATACGAATTTCAGGATACTTTATGTAATCAATTAGGTATTGAGGATTTTAGCATTAATCTTTCAGGAACTAATTTATTTGAAATAGGTGAAAATAAAGATATTCGTCAATTAAGAATAGGTACAACACCTCTGTCTAGAGCTTATACGCTCGGTTTGAGAATGTCATTTTAATATAATTAGAAAATTAAGATAAATAAAATGAAAAATTTAATAAAATATATATTGATTGTGTTAGTATTTACTGGCATGATAGCCTGTGATACTCTCGAACCTGTCGATGAAAACAGGTTGGGTTTTGATTTTGTAACCACAGATCCAAGTGCAGCAGAAGGTGTATTGTTAAATGGATATGCGGGCTTAGTTAATCAATATTCATTTTCTGAAGCAGCTACCGATGATGCCGTTAATAATATTTTGGATAACAATTATAAGCGAATGGCGCTTGGAGAGTTAAATGCACAATTTAACCCTGCAGCCCGTTGGAGTAGTTATGAACGTGTATTCTGGGTAAACCGATTCCTAGAAATTATTGAAGCAGGAGAAACACAATGGAGCAGAGATACATTAACTAATAAAATGTTTCAGATGCGTATGGAGGGAGAAGCGTTGGCGTTAAGAGGACTACATCATTTTTATGTACTTCAAGCACATGCTGGTGAAACTGCATCTGGAGAATTGCTAGGTATTCCATACTTTACTGAGTTTATTGAAGCCGATGGTAACTTTAATGTACCCCGTTTATCATTTGAAGCTTCTGTTCAGGCTATTATGGCAGATTTTGATGCGGCACTTAATTTGTTACCAACAGATTATGCGTTAAGCGCAGGACAAGTAGACCCATGGTACGCAAATTTAGAAAATTTTGATTATGATAAATATGGAATAGTAAATGATAACTTTTTTGACTTACGTATTTCAGGAAGAATAGTAAAAGCCTTAAAAGCACGTTTAGCACTTTTTGCGGCAAGTCCTTCATTTTTAAATAGTCAGAGTTATTATGATATGGCAGCAACTAATGCAGCTCAAATTTTAAATACTATTGGAGGTGTTGCTGGTTTAGATCCAAATGGTAATGAGTTTTATACATCAGATCCTAATATACAGAGTAGTGAATCGCTTTGGCGTGGTTCTATAGAAGGTAATACTTTTAACTATGAAGAAAGAATGTTTCCACCTTCTGTGAATGGAAATGGGGAGATTAATCCAACACATAACTTTGTAATGGCATTTCCAATGCAAGACGGATTTCCTGCTACTGAGGCTAATGGTTTTGATCCTCAAGATCCTTATGCTAATAGAGATCCTAGGCTAGAAAAATATGTTGTTCTTAATGGCGCTGAATTTGGAGGAGGCACAATTAATACTGGTGTTGGTGGAGGAAATGATAGGTTAGATTCTATCCCTGGGCAGTCTACAACTACTGGGTATTACCTTAAAAAATTATTGCAACCAGAAGTTAGAATTAATAATGATGGAACTGCTCAAGGTAAGAGGCATGCCAATGTGTATTTTAGATATACTGAATTGTTTTTAATATTGGCAGAATCAGCTAATGAAATTGGTGGTCCTGACTTTCAGGTTGATGGTATCACCGCTCGTGATGTGATTGCAGCAATACGTAATAGAGCAGGAATTACACAACCAGATAGTTACTTAGCATCTATTACAACTACCGAGGATATGCGAGAGCTTATCAGAAATGAACGCCGTATAGAACTAAGTTTTGAGGGACATAGGTTCTGGGATATTAGAAGATGGGGATTACCTTTAAATGAATCAGCTAAAGGTTACTTTTATGAGGGAAATAGCTATATTGAGTTACCGTCTGTTGAAATTAGAAATTTCCAACCATTTGCGACTTATATGCCAATTCCTAATGCAGAGATTTTAAAATTTTCTGAGCTCGAGCAAAATAACGGCTGGTAGGGTAATTGTGTAATTTAAAAGAATAAAAAATTTTAAACATGAAAATAAAATATTTAATAATATGCGTAATTGCCTTTAGTTTAATGGCTTGCGAAAATCAGGAAAATGAATTTGACGATTTTGGTTCAACTTCAGTATATTTTCCATTTCAAACACCAGTAAGAACATTAATTCAAGGGAAGTATGATCTAGGTTTTAATGAGAATGATAATAATGGCCGATTTGAAATTGGTGTCACTATGACAGGAGTTTATAATAATGATATAAACCGAAGAGTACATTTTGAGTTGGCTCCTGAATTGATAGATGCTACTGCTTTAGGCTTAGATACTGTAAATGTGAAGGTGTTACCAGCTTCATACTATACAATTGAACAGGAAAGCCCAGTAACAATTCCTTCTGGTTCTATAAAAGGGCGTATCCCGGTGCAACTTTCAGATGCCTTTTTTGATGACCCACAGTCATTTGCAGAATTTGGTGAGGTACATTATGTAATTCCATTAAGAATTACAGATTATGAAGAATTAGATTCGCTTTTAACAGGTGTACCAGCTGAAGGGGTTACAAATCCTATCAAGATTAAAGCAGATGATTGGCAAACACTACCTAAAGACTATACACTTTTTGGTATCAAGTTTATGAATAAATATCAAGGTATCTATTTAAGACGAGGAGAGGATGCAGCTGTAGGATCTAACGAATCGGTTACGGTTTTTGAAAATGGAAATCCAACAGAAACAATTACAGAGAACATTGAAGGCTCTACAGTTTATAGATCTGAGTTTGTTGTAGATGATGAATTAATTCCATTATCAACTTCAGGAAGAAATGAAGCGACCACTACTATTAATGTTAGAAGACCAGGTATTGCTACTAATAGTACATTGTCTTTACAATTGACATTTAACGATAATGAAGATATTACTGTTGCTAATGCTGACCCAGCTAGTACTGTTACTGTAACGGGCTCAGGAAAGTTTGTAGAAGATGGAGATGAATGGGGAGGAGAAAGTCGAGACGTAATTTATTTAGATTATGAATACCGAGAACTAGAAGTTGAAGTCACTGAGAATCGCTTTTTTGGTACATTAGTTTCTACAAAAACATCAACATTTGATTTATTGCATACAGTTAAAGATACTTTAGTAATAAGAGACCGAGATGTTAAGTTCGAGGAGTTTACATTAGACTTAGAAATGCCTTAATTTTAAGACATAATAAATCATATTGTTTAAGTTAAAAATAGCGGGATAAAATTCCCGCTATTTTTTTTACTAGATTAAAAATATTTGACTTCTAAATAAAGTTAGTGCAATAAAGGGACTCGATGCGGTGTATAACAACGAAATTGTAAAATGGAATTCTACCTATTTAAATTTTTTTTGATACAGATAGATTTTAAAATTAGACAGCAAATGTCATTAGTAAATTTACTAGTGGGATTTTTTAATGTCTTCTAAATTTTGCGTTTTGACTAAATTGTTTTTGATGAACATATTTCAGGACAGAACAGGATAGCTTCTGGGTATAAATATTTTAACTTTACAAGCCATATGTTTCAATAAAATTATCCATTAAACTAAGACTATTTTTATGCAAAAGAACAGCTTTTTACTAGCCATTATTACAATGCTGGTATGTTTTAACAAAATTTCTGCACAATCAAAACGGGCCAATAACGAAAAACCTAATATTATTTTCATACTAACTGATGATCAACGATTTGATGCTATTGGTTATGCTGGGAATAAATTTGTGGAAACGCCACAAATGGATGATTTGGCTAAATCGGGAACCTATTTTAATTCCGCAATAGTTACTACTCCAATTTGCGCTGCTAGTAGAGCTAGTCTTTTTACTGGATTGCATGAGCGTGCACATAATTTTAATTTTCAAACAGGTAATGTGCGTGAAGAATATATGCAGAATTCGTATCCAACCGTGTTGAAAAATAATGGGTATTACACCGGTTTTTATGGTAAATATGGTGTGCGTTATAACGATTTAGATAAACAGTTTGATGAGTTTGAAGATTATGATAGAAATCACAGATTTAAAGACAAAAGAGGGTATTATTATAAAACCATTGATAATGATACGGTACACTTAACCCGTTACACAGGGCAACAAGCTATCGATTTTATTGATAGAAATGCATCAAATGAAAAGCCATTTTGTTTATCATTGAGCTTTAGTGCTCCTCATGCACATGATAGTGCACCAGAACAATATTTTTGGCAAGCTGAAACTGATAAATTACTTGCAGACACAACTATTCCAGAACCTAAATTAGGTGACGATAAATATTTCAATGCGCAACCTAAAATTGTAAGAGACGGATTTAACTGGCTCCGTTGGACATGGCGCTATGATACACCAGAAAAATATCAACATAGTTTAAAAGGCTATTACAGAATGATATCTGGAATAGATTTAGAAATCGAAAAAATCCGTAATAAATTAAAAGAAAAGGGCCTCGATAAAAATACGGTAATCATTGTTATGGGTGATAATGGATATTTCCTTGGTGAGCGCAAATTAGCTGGTAAATGGTTAATGTATGATAACTCAATTCGAGTACCACTTATAGTTTTTGACCCTAGAGTAGATAAACATCAAGATGTTAATGATATGGTTTTAAACATTGATGTGCCGCATACCATTGCAGATTTAGCAGGTGTTAAAGCTCCTGAATCATGGCAAGGAAAAAGCTTGATGCCTATTGTTAAACAGGAAACAAACACCATTGCCAGAGATACTATTTTAATTGAACATATCTGGGATTTTGAAAATATTCCACCAAGTGAAGGCGTGCGTACAAAAAAATGGAAATACTTCAGATATGTAAATGATAAATCAATTGAAGAACTTTACGATTTAGAAAAAGACCCTCAAGAGATTAAAAATTTAATTGGTAAGAAAAAATATAAAACTGTAGCCAATAAATTAAGAGCAAAGCTTGATGAATTAATTAAGAAAAATAGTAATGAATATAGAGCAGCTCCAACAGATTTAACTGTTGAACTTATAAGAGAACCAAGTACTGACGTTGTAATATTTGACTTAAAACCAGAGTTTGGATGGACAGTGCCATTGGGTTCTAAATTTCAAGGGGCTTATCAAATATTGGTTGCTTCAAACAAAATGAGTATTGAGGCTAATAATGGCGATGTTTGGGATAGCCGTAGAGTAGCATCTTTAAAATCTACAGATGTTGAGTATAACGGTAAGCCTTTAGAAATTGGAAAAACATACTATTGGAAAGTTAGAATTTGGGATGAAGAAAATAGACTGGTTGATTATTCTGAAGCTCAAAAATTTACTACAGGTAAGAGTGATAGCTACATCATTTCTACCGAAAACAGATTTGAAACATCCAAAATCAAACCACAAAAATTTGAGAAACGAAATGATGTGTATTTCATGGATTTCGGAAAAGCTGCTTTTGCAACTATGGATTTTACATATAATGCAAAAACACCACACACTCTAACAGTAAGGGTAGGAGAAATGATTGATGATCAAGGTAATGTTAATAGAACACCACCTGCAAAAAGTAATATTCGTTATCAAGAAATTAAAGTTGATGTAAAACCAGGTCAAACAATATATCAGATTAATGTTAATGAAGATGAACGCAACACAAGAGCTAATAAAGCTGTGCCATTACCAGATGGATTTCCACCTTTGGTTCCATTTAGATATGCAGAGTTAGAAGGCGCTCAAGAAACACTTTCTGCTGAAGATTTTACCCAATTAGCATTTCATACTTATTGGGATGAGAAAGCCAGTAGTTTTAAAAGCAATAATAATATTTTAAATCAAGTTTGGGATTTATGTAAATACTCTATAAAGGCAACCACATTTAACGGTTTGTATGTTGATGGAGATAGAGAACGTATCCCTTATGAGGCTGATGCTTACTTAAATCAGTTAAGTCATTATGCAACAGATAGGGAATTTGCCATGGCTAGACGTACTATCGAATATTTCATGAAGAACCCTACTTGGCCAACAGAATGGCAACAACATGTGCCTTTATTAATATATGCAGACTACATGTACACTGGTAATACCGAATTAATTGAACGTTATTACGAGCCATTAAAACATAAATCTTTATATGAATTATCTAACGAAGATGGATTGATTACATCAACAAAGGTTGATGCTGCCTTTATGAAAAAATTAGGTTTCCCTGATGGTTATAAAAAACCATTAACTGATATTGTAGATTGGCCAGGACCTAACTTTAATAGAAGCAAGACTAAAGGTGAACGCGACGGTTTTGTATTTAAGCCTTACAGTACCGTGATTAATTCATTCTTTTATGAGAATATGAAAATCATGGCGGAGTTTGCAAAAATTCTTGGTAAAACCCAAGAGGCTCTGGACTTTGAATATAGAGCAGTAAAAGCTAAAAAAGCGGTTAACGAACAAATGTTTGATAAAGAGCGTGGTATTTATGTAGATGGTATTGGTACAGATCATGCTTCTTTACACGCTAACATGATGCCATTAGCATTTGGTTTAGTGCCAGAGGAACATTATGATTCTGTAGTTGAGTTTGTGAAATCTAGAGGAATGGCTTGTAGTGTTTACGGAGCTCAATTCTTAATGGATGGTCTATATAATGCTGGCGAATCAGATTATGCACTAGACTTATTAACAGATACGTCTGATAGAAGTTGGTATAATATGATAAAAATAGGTTCTACTATTACTCTAGAAGCTTGGGATAATAAGTATAAGAATAATTTAGATTGGAATCATGCATGGGGTGCAGTACCAGCAAATGCAATACCAAGAGGATTATGGGGCATTAAACCTAAAACACCAGGATTTGGAGTTGCTACTATTAAACCACAAATGAGTAAATTAAAGTCTAGTGAAATAGAAGTGCCAACAGTAAGAGGTACAATTAAAGCAAGCTATAAACATTATGGTCCGAGACTTCAAACATATGAAATCGAGATACCAGGAAATATGGTTGCAGAGTTTTCTTTAAATGGTTTAGATGGAAAAGATTTACTTCATAATGGAAAAAAGGTGCCTCCCGCTTTTGAGTCTATAAGGCTCGCTCCAGGAAAGCATACCATACAACTTAAAATAAATTCGTTTTAAGTAATTAATGCCAATAATTTAAATTATTGGCATTTTTTTTGAAAAAAGAAAAGATAAAAAGATGAAAAAGGTTTACTTATTCCTAATAATGTTTTGTTTTTCTCAGTTCCATTCGGGGCAAGAAAAACAACTCATAGCTACATTAGAAGAATTGAGTCAGGTATCAGGAGTAGGAGAAGGTGGTCTGTATTTTGCAGGAACTAAGGATATAAACTATAGATTTTCACAGCGAATAACTCCTCATGGCGATTGTGTTGATGTGGTTAATGGCTATGCTTTTGTTACCTGGTACAAAGGAGGTATGGATAATCGAAATTTAATGCTTTCTAGAAAAAATTTAAATGTATCAAACTCCAATTGGGTTACTATCGAATTTCCACATAAACATGTAGGTCAAGGCGGTGAGCTTCTAAACGGTACCGGCATAAGAGGTGATTCTCATAATACGGCAGCTATTGGAATCAGTACAATAGATGATACAATTCATATCATATACGATATGCATGCTTACAGATCTACTTCTTTACCTAATGATTTTTTTAATTATTCAGTGTCTTTAAAGAATAAAGCTTTCGTGCCAGATAATGAATTCACATTGGCTATTTTTAATCCAAAGCAAAACTATTTAAAATCCGGAGGCGATTACGAACGTATGACTTATCCCATGATACACAGAGCTGATGATGGAAGTTTGATTGCTAGATATAGACAAGGCGGCTCTGGTAATGGTGATATACTTTTAGCACATTATGATGGTAATGTATGGAGCAATAATTGGTTATTTCATGAAGGAACTTTAGTATTGCCCAATAGAAACAATATGTATGGAGGTGAACGTTTTTTAAATGGTAAGTTTTATACCGGTTTTTCTATACGGTACTCCACTAATAATGATACTAATACTAGTAACGGCTATATGCTAAATAGTGGATTATATTATGCCTATACAAACGGAATTCCAAAAAATCAATCTAGTCAGTGGTTTGATGTTACCGATAATGCTATTTCTCTCCCAATAAGAAATAATATTAATCCAAACTTAGATCCAGTTCAGGTAGCACAACCAGGAGATGATTATGGGACAGCCTCATTACCTCGATCGTCTTCTGATCCAGCATGGACAGTGACTGAAAATAGTGCGATTCATTTTGTACAACGCGTTGATAATAGAAATGTACACTATTATAAGTTGGCTACCGATATTAATTTTTCTAGTAATGTAGGAGGACTTATCCCTAATCCCCAAACTCGTGGAGAAATTTACAGTTACAAAAACCATGTATTTATGGTGGAGCTTTTAGGAGGAAAAGTGAATATAAAAACAACATTAGAAGGACAAAGTGATTGGGAAATAGTTTATACTGGAACAGAATCTATAAACTTTGATCATTTTGATGCTTTCGTTGAAGGTAATAAACTATATGTTTATTTAATGGAAGACACCACAAATAACACACCGGGAGTTGGTGATAAGCGCCCATTGTATTTTCAAGAATTCACCCTGTCTGAGGTTGATGTGCCAGTTTTAATATCATTAGAGGCAGAAGACTATACTACAGCTTCAAATGATATTAATGTTGGTACTGGTGCTACAGCTTCAGGAGGAGAATATATAGATGCTTTTTCTTCAAATCAGTTTATAGAACATAAGTTTCAAGTTGCTACTGCTGGTACTTATGATTTTATTCTTTTTGCGGCAAATAGAAATAGAGATGATTCCATTATGAATATTGAAATTAATGGAGTGTTGTTTGAAGATGTTTTAATAACAAGAACGTTTGATTGGAATATATATTTAGAGACACGAATCCAAGATATTACATTAAATCAAGGAGAAAACACGGTAAGAATAACACAACGAAGATCATTATCAAGCGAACCTGATAAAATAGAGTTTGATTTAAAATCTGCTTTGAGTATTAATGATTTTGATGCTCAAGATATAGTGGTTTACCCAAACCCTAGTCATGGTGTTTTCAATATAAAATTAAATAGTCAAAACCTACAGTATAGTTTAGTGAATATACAAGGTCAAGTTTTAGAAAAAGGAAGCATTTCTCAAAATAAAGTAGATTTTTCTAACCACGCTCGAGGGATTTATTTTGTAGAACTATCTAACGAAACAGATAGGTTTATTAAAAAAATAGTTATTAAATAAAAAAAGATATAATGCTCAAATATATCTCCTGCTCTCTATTGTTTTTTTTACTCCTAAGCTCTTGTCAACAACAAAAAGAGGTAAAGGTTGATGGTGAGTTAAAAAAATGGCATAGAATTACTTTAAATTTTGAAGGTCCAGATACAAATGAAATGGATGAAAATAATCTATTTTTAAACTATAGGTTGGATGTTACTTTTAAAAAAGGAGAAAAAGAATTTATAATTCCAGGCTTTTATGCTGCCGATGGTAATGCAGCCGAAACAAGTGGTGATTCAGGAAATGTTTGGCAAGTGCGTTTTACCCCCGACGAAATAGGAGAATGGACATGTTCTGTATCATTTAGAAAAGGTAAAAACATAGCTATTGCTGTTACTACAAATGATGCGACAAGTGCAGGTTTTATGGATGGACAAACGGGAACATTTACCATTTCTAGTTCCGATAAAACGGGTATTGATAACAGAGCCAAAGGGCGTTTAGAATATGTTGGCGAATCCTATTTGAAATATGTCGAAAGTCAAGATTATTTCATAAAACTAGGTGTTGACGCGCCAGAAAATTTATTAGCATATACAGATTTTGATGTGTCTACAAATGCTCTAGGTTTTCAAAAAACTTGGGTACCTCACGCCAAAGATTTTGATGATAGTGCTACACCCTTTGTGTGGCAAGAGAATAAAGGAAAAAATCTTTTGGGAGCTATAAATTATTTAGCCAGCGAAGAACTCAATGTTTTCTCATTTTTAACTTTTAATGTAGATGGTGATGATAGAAATATATTTCCTCATTTATTAAAAGTTCCATTAGAAGAATATGAAGCTTATGCAAGTGTTAAAAAGAATAAAGAAGCTTGGGAAACCATGTTTCATAAAACACGATTTGACGTTTCAAAATTAGACCAATGGGAACGCATTTTTGAATATGCCGAAACAAAAGGTATGTTTCTTCATTTTAAAACTCATGAAACCGAAACAGACCATTTAATGGATAAAGGTGTTTTTGGTACTGAAGGTAAGTTGTATTATAGAGAGCTTATCGCAAGATTTGGACACCATTTATCAATGAACTGGAATTTAGGTGAAGAAAACAATCAGCCCATCGCAGAAGTAAAAAAAGCAGCAAATTATGTATCAAATTTAGATGCTTATAAAAATCATTTAGTAATTCATACCTTTCCAAATAAGGATGATAGGTTTACAGAATTTATTGGTAATCAATCACCCTTAACAGGAGCTTCTCTTCAATTAAGTCACCCGGAGTTTAATGATGTACATCCAAGAGTTTTAAAATGGAGAAACAAATCAAATGCTACTGGTAGAAAATGGGCTTTAGCCGTTGATGAGCCTGGTAAGGCCAACATTGCTTTATTACCAGATGATGAAGATCCAGAGCATAATTTCGCAAGAAGTAGGGCCTTGTGGGGAACACTTATGGCAGGAGGCTACGGTGTAGAATGGTATTTTGGATATGCTAGCCCTAATTCAGATTTAACTTGTCAAGATTTTAGAAGCCGCGATTTATTTTGGGATCAAAACAGGCATGCACTGCACTTTTTTAAAAACCATATCCCGTTTTGGGAGATGGAACCAAATGATAATTTGACAACCGATGATATATCTTATTGTTTTGCAAAGGAGGGTGAAGTGTATGTTGTTTATTCTGAAGCTAACGCAGATAAACTAAAACTCAATCTAGGAAAATCAAACAAATCTTTTAAAGTCCAATGGTTTGACCCTAGAAATGGAGGAGATTTAAAAGAGGGTTCTATTACTTCAATTGCAGCTACTGGAATTGTTGAGTTAGGTACTCCGCCGTCAGATTCAGATAAAGATTGGGTCATTTTATTGAAACTAAAAAGATAATCCTAATTAGGTTCCACATTATAAATCATTTAAGATGATGTAATGTCTTTTCTTCATAATAATTAAGAGAGAATTCTAAAACATACTCAAAAATTCAGACAAATATGCAGTACAGTGCAGGACAGGTCTGAGGCTATCATATTTTATCTTTAGCATTTGTAAATGAATTCTTTTTGAAAAGGCATGCCTTTTGTTGATTTAGGTTTTATTTAAAACAGATAAATCACTATCTCAAGCAACATCGGCAGTTTTGAGTGAAATAATTTGTAAATAATTTAACTACAGCAAGAATATAAATATGTGTAAAAGGATTGTAAATATTATCATATTGTTTAATGTAATGGTATTGGTGTATGCACAAAATCCAATTGTTCCCAACAAGGGTTTAAACGACCCGCATATTCATATATTTAATGATACGGCTTATGTGTATGCTTCACATGATAAATCCATTAAAAACGACAAGTTTATTATGGAAGATTGGTGGGTTTGGTCGTCGCCTGATTTAGTAAATTGGACACAACGAAGTGTACTTAATCCTAAAGAAACCTATATTGGAAAAGATTTTTCACGTTGTTGGGCAACAGATGCGGCTCATAAAAATGGAAAGTATTATTTTTATTTTTCTGAAGGTAACGAGCAAACAGGTGTTGTGGTTGGAGATACACCAGTTGGTCCATGGAAAGATATTCTTGGGAAACCACTATTATCTTCAGAATTAACTCCAACCCACGAATACGACATGGCTATTTTTGAAGAAAACGGTCAGCACTATATCATATTTGGGGTTTGGGATTATTACATAGCTAAGCTAAATGATGACATGATAAGTTTGGCCGAGGCTCCAAAAAATATAGAAATTAAAAACCCTAGAGGGCCTTATAATCCCGATGGAAATAACAATAAAATGCCAACAGATGATAAGCCGTCTGTTCATAAGTACAATGGCAAGTATTATCTGTCTTGGGGCTGTTTTTACGCTATGTCTGATAATCTCTATGGACCTTATGATTATAAGGACACTGTAATAAAAGAAGAAAGTTTTGCCGAAGGATATGATGCGCCTACATGGCCAAATGGCTTTTTACAAGGACGCCATGGTTCTTTTTTTGAGTGGCATAAACAATGGTATTATATTTATTGTGACATCAGTCAAACAGGAAATAGATATTTTAGAGATGCCTTTATAAGCTACGTGCACTATAAGGATAACGGTGAAATGGCAACCATAAGGGTTGATGGGGTTGGCGTAGGTAATTATAATGCCAATGCTAGTATTGAAGCTGAAGATTATTTCAAATCAAATAATTTAATTAAAGTTGAAAATACTAAAGGAGGGTTTTCAATAAAACCAACCCAAAGCTTAAGTTACGTGGTTTATCCTAATGTTAAGAATTTGAGTGATAAATCTACTTTAGAATTAGAAGTCATAGCTAATGAAACTTTACAAATAGAAGTTAGGGAAGATGATGCTAAAGGTATGTTATTATTTACGTGCGAAGTGCCTAAAAATGAAATCTACACATTTCAAAAAAGAAAATTTAAAACTAAAAACTTAAAAGAGAATCAGTCACTTTGCTTTGTGTTTAAAAATGTAAAGAGAGAATCTTTCAAATTAAACCGATTTAAATTTAAAAACTAAAACTAAATAAATATTTAAAAACTAATGAAGAAATTACTTTTTTTAGCAGTACTATTAATTTTAGCGTCATGCAATAATAAGGACTCAAGTTCTAAAGATTATAAAGATGCGTCTTTATCCATTGATGAACGTGTTGAGGCCTTATTACCAAAGTTGTCTCTTGAAGAAAAAGTGGCGCAAATGCGAATTTTTCATGCCAATATTGGAACGAAACCCGATGAGAACGGTAAATTGAAACTTTCTGACAAAGTTATTGAAAAATTAAAATTAGGTATTGCAGGAATCAAAAACCCAGGAGAGCATATTGATGCTGTTGCGGCCGCAAAATTAAACAACGAACTTCAAAAGTATATCATAGAAAATAACCGATGGGGTATTCCAGCTTTGTTTGTTACGGAGTCTTATAACGGTGTAGATGCCGAAGGATGCACTAAGTTTGGTCGCCCGATGACATCGGCTGCATCATTTAATCCAGAACTAGTTAGAAGACAGTGGGATGTTGTTGGTAGAGAAGCAAGATTAAGAGGGATGCATATCTGTCATTCACCTGAAGCAGACGTTGTTCGAGATCCACGTTTTGGTCGTATGAGTGAAGCTTTTGGAGAAGATACATACCTAACAACTCAGATGGTTAAAAATGCAGTAATGGGTGTTCAGGGAAATTACGAAGGTTTAGGAAACGGCACGCACATAGGTGCGGTTGCAAAACACTTTGCGGGTTACGGGCAAGTATTAGGAGGCTCTAATTTTGCTGCTATCGAGATATCTGAAAGAACATTAATTGATGAAATTTATCCACCATTTGAAGCAGCTGTAAAAGAAGCAAAAACTTTAGGTATAATGGCATCACATGGCGATTTAAACGGGGTTGCGAGTCATGGTAATCCAGAATTGCTTACAGGTGTACTTCGTGACCAATGGGGGTTTGAAGGTTATGTGGTTTCAGATTCAAACGATATTGCGCGTTTATTTTATTTTATGAATGTAGCTGAGTCTCCTGAGGCTGCGGCTCAAATGGGTTTAGAAGCCGGTATTGATATTGATTTATATGCTGAAGATTCTTATGCATATCTACCTGAAATGGTGAAGAAAAATCCAGAATTAGAAAAACTAATAGATAGGTCTGTGAGACGTGTTTTGAGAACAAAATTTATTTTAGGACTATTTGATAATCCTTACATTGATATTGAAGCAGTTAAAAAAGGCGTAAGAGCTGAGTCGTCTTTAGAATTGGCTAAAGAATCTGATTTGGAGTCTATCATTTTATTAAAAAATGAAGATAATGCCTTACCACTATCGAAAGATAAGTCATTAAAGGTAGCATTATTAGGCCCTCTATTAAAAGAGAATACAAAGGAGATGTTTGAAGCTGTTGCTGGTAATAATGTTAAATTTATAGCAGAAAAAGGATTTCAATTAACAAACCAAAAAGGTGGTGCTCCTGAACTTTTAGACAGAGATCCAAAAGCTTTAGAAAGTTTGGTTAATAAAGCTAAGTCTGCAGATGTTTCAATCTTGTTTTTAGGAGGTGACGAGCATACTTCAAAAGAAGCTTATTTTAGTAGTAGTACATTAGGAGATCGTGCAACTATTGATCCAGTTGGACCTCAAGATGAGTTAATAGAACGAGTTAAAGCTTTAGGAAAACCAGTAATTGTAGTATTAAAGCATAGAAGAACGTTATCAATTAATGTCATTTCAGAACAAGCCGATGCTATTTTAGATACTTGGGATTTAAGTGAATTTGGTGATGAGTCTGCAGCAAGAATTATATTTGGAGAGGTTTCGCCATCGGGTAAATCTCCAGTTACAATTCCTAGATCTATTGGTCAAATACCATTTCATTATAGTATGAAAGAGATCAATTATAAGAAAGAATACTTATTCTTAGGAAAAGGGCCGCTCTATCCTTTTGGACACGGCTTGAGTTACGGTGATTTTGAATATTCAGATATATCTATTTCAAATGCAGAAATGACAACGGATACAGAGTTGGAAGTTAGCGTAAAAGTAACTAACAATGGCAGTGTAAAGGCCAAAGAGGTGGTACAAATGTATATTAAAGACGAAATAGGTTCAGTTACAAGACCAGATAAAGAATTGAAAGGGTTTGAGAAAATAGAATTAGATGCAGGAGAAAGCAAAACCGTTTCATTTAAGATTACACCTAAAATGCTTGAATTCACAGGCATCAAAATGGAGAAAGTTTTAGAAGCAGGCGATTATACCGTGATGCTAGGAACCTCTTCAAAAGACTATTTAGAAACTACATTTAAACTTAAAAAATAGACATCATGAATAGAACCATTTTAACACTGTTAGCAGTTGTATTGTTATTTAATTGTTCAACAGCTCAAAAAGTAACAGATACTCAAACTATTGATAAAACTAGTGTAAAAGCATCTATGATAAAAGCGCTAGAATGGCAAGAAGCGCATCCTATTTTTGCCATAGCCCCAACAGATTGGACAGCAGGAGCCTATTATACGGGTGTTGCTAGAGCACATAAAACTACGCGAGATATGATGTATATGGCAGCTTTAAAAAACCAAGGTTATTGGAATAATTGGGAAACTTATAAGCGTTTACATCATGCTGATGATGTAGCTATCTCATACAGTTACTTGTATATTGATGCCAATGGAGGTCGTAAGAATTTTGTGGATTTAGAATCTACAAAAAAGTTTTTAGATGCACATTTATACGAAGATGATAATTGGAAAGCAGGAACTGATAAAAGTAAAGAAGGTAAAACCATTTTATGGTGGTGGTGTGATGCTTTATTTATGGCGCCTCCTGTACTTAATTTGTATGCAAAACATACGAATCAGCCTAAATATTTAGATGAGATGCATAAATTTTATATGGAAACATATAACCAGCTTTATGATGAAGAAGAGCAGTTATTTGCCAGAGATATGCGTTTTGTTTGGCAAGGGAACGATAAAGACACCAAAGAGCCAAATGGTAAGAAAGTATTTTGGTCTAGAGGAAATGGTTGGGTTATAGCTGGTTTAGCTTTGATTTTAGATGATATGCCAGAAGATTACGAACACCGTCCGTTTTATGAAAAACTATACAAAGAAATGGCTAAAAAAATGTTAGAAATTCAACCAGAAGATGGATTATGGAGAACAAGTTTACTGTCTCCAGAATCTTATGACCATGGAGAAGTAAGTGGGAGTGGTTTTCACACCTTTGCTTTGGCTTGGGGTATTAATAACGGTCTAGTTGATAAAAAGCATACATCAGCAGTTAAGAAAGCGTGGAATGCTATAGCAAATTGTCAACACGAAGATGGTCGCGTAGGATGGGTTCAAAATATTGGAGCCTTCCCAGAACCAGCATCAGCCGATTCTTGGCAAAACTTTGGTACAGGTGCCTTTTTAATGGCAGGTAGTGAGATTTTAAAATTAAAATAGAAATAAAATTATACAAGAAAGAAGGTTAGGTGATTATGCTCATTTGGTCTTCTTTTTTTATTTAAAAAAGTTAAGTTTATACTTCTAAGAATTAAAGTGTAAACTTAATTTCAATCAATATAAATAGCATGACAAAGGGGTTCAAAGCTTTTTATTATTCGCTGAGTCTTTATCTCTTTGCAATTCCTTTTGTTTATGGTCAAACATTAAGCCATGAGCAGCTTGTTACAAATAACGAAATAATAATTATTGACAGAACAGTTGGCTCAAATGATGCTAATAATCCCATTGCTTTTGGTAAAAATGAGTTTTTTAATGCACTTAAAGCAACAGAAGTAAATATTTCGAAAACCGAAGTATGGTCTGGGTTAAGTAGCAAAGTGTTTTTGGTTTTAGGATCTATACAAGATAGTTTAGTAAAGAGTTTACTGGCTGATAAGTTAAATAGTTTAAATGATAAACCCGAAAGTGTATTTTATCAGTGGGTTGATGTAGATACCAGTAAAGCTCTAGTAATAGGAGGTACAGATTTTAAGGGGACAATGTATGCCTTTAATGAAATATCTGAACAGATAAAAGACAAAGGATTGTCTGCTTTGATTAATTTAAAAAACACTTTGGAATTTCCAGATAATAAAGTGCGAGGTTTAGATCGTTTTATTAAAGATGAAAACGATGACGAATGGTTCTTTTCTGAAGAATTTTGGCAGTATTATATTCAGCAATTAGCAAAAAACCGTTTTAATAGGTTAACACTCATTACAGGTTATAATGATGGAAAAAATGAAGATTTTATGATACCTGTTTATCCTTATTTTTTTCAAGTTCCAGGTTTTGAAAACATAACGCTCAAAAAAAAATTAACAAAAACACCAGAAACATATACAAATCAGCTTAGAAGAATAGGTAAGATAAGTCATAATTATGGACTTGAGTTTGTATTCGGAATTTGGGGTCATGGCAGAAGTGAAAGTCTTATCGACGGGTTGCCAGAAAACGCAAATCAGTATACTGAGTATTGTTCTAAAGGCATGCGAGAATTATTAAAAAGAGTGCCTGAAATTGATGGTATTCAGCTTCGTGTTAATTATGAGTCTGGAGTTGGAGGTTTTGGCAATACAGCAGATGAATTTTGGAAAGAAATAATTTATGCCGTAGCAAAAGCCCATGAAGATAGAAATGGACAACTATTTTTAGATATTAGAGCAAAAGGCTTAACACATAAAATACGTGAATGGGTAACTAAAACCAAAATTAATTATTCTGTAACAAGTAAATATACATGGGAAGGTGTAGGGCTTCCTTATCATCCACTGCAAATGCGGAAAGGAGAATTAGATTTAATAAATAATGTGGATAAACGGCAACGTTATGGGTATGCCGATTTTTTAAACGAATCGCGCAATTTTGATTTTATTTATCGTTTATGGGGCATTGGTACTACAAGAATATTTACTTGGGCAGATCCAGATTATGTAAAACGATTTTCACATTCCACAAGTTTTGGTGATAGTAAAGGCTTTCAAGTTACACCGCCTATGGCTAGAAAGGATAATACATGGCCCCTTTTTTCAGATAAATCAATAGTGTATTATCAATGGGAAGACCAACGTTACTGGGCTTGGTATAGACTATTTGGAAGACTAGGCTATTCCGCAAAAACCAATCCTGAAGTGTGGCAAAGAGCATTCAGAGAACATTACGGTAATGCGTACCAAGTAATGTTAGACGCATATTCGGCAGCAGGCAAAGTATTGCCATTAATAACTTCATCTCATCTTACCAATCATCCAGCCAACTATAATTGGGCAGAAATGGATAGTGGCGGAGCTCTTTTTAATGCTCACAATACAAACCCACTTCATAAAGCAAAAAGTAGAACATATCAATCTGCAGAGCCAGGTGACCCTGGAATGTTTTATATAATTAATGATTATGTAAAGGATGTATTAAGTAATACTGTGCAGCCTAAGATAACGCCAATTCAATTAGCAGATTATTATAAAAAATTAGCTGATGACATATCAGAAAATGTTCTATCAATAAAAGAGGAAGATATTCCAAAGCAATTTCAAAAAGAATACAAAACCAATATTTTAGATTTAAAAATAACATCAGCACTTTCAATGTATCATGCCGAAAAAATCATGGCATCTCTGAATTATGTGTTTTTTAAGGAAACAAGAAATAAGGAATATTTGCGTTTAAGTATTCTGCATTTAGAAAAGGCAAAGTTAAGTTGGGGAGTTATTGTAAATGCCACAAACAAAATTTACTACTCATCTCCACGTTTTCTGCATGACAATGGTACTTGGAAAGATAGGTTAACCGAAATAGAAAAAGACTTAGATAGCCTTAATGAAATAAATGGAAAGTCAAAACAAATTTTGATACCAGGCGAAACGTTTGAATTTGGAAAAACCAGTATATCATTCAGTAATGGTTTTGATGCGGTTGTTCCAAATACAATTAAATTAAAAGATACTTTACAAGTAATTTTTAAGAATGATAAGTTTACTAAAGAATCCCAAACCCCGAGAGTGCATTATAGAATGGCTGATATGACATTGGGTGTATTTAATAAACAAAAAATGACTTGGAATGGGAGTGATTACGTTGCTCAGATACCTATAGAAAACCTTAATCCAGATTTTGATTTACTTCTTTATTTTACTTCTATTAAAAACAACGAAGAGGTGGTTGTATACCCAGGCGTATTTAATAAAAAGTATAATGCGCCTTATTACACTATTGAAATTGAATAATAGATTTTAAAAAAATATTGACACTAAACTAAATAACCTTTTATTGAATGCATAAAAATATGAGAATTTTAAAAATAATTTTACTAGTATGTTTGTTAGTAACAAGCTGCCAAACAAAAAACAAGGACACGAAAATAGACGTAGAAACCGTTTTAGAATTACCAGAACTTCCAAATATTTTATGGCTGGTAACCGAAGATATGGGGGCTTATATTCCGCCGTTTGGAGATTCAACCGTAACAACTCCTAATTTAAGTAAGTTGGCTACTGAAGGTGTTATCTATCCAAATCTATATTCTACATCAGGTGTTTGTGCGCCAAGTAGAGCAGCGATTGCTACAGGAATGTATCCCTCTAGTATTGGCGCTAATCATATGCGTGTCAATTCTTATACCAAAGAAAGAGGCATGCCAGCTTATGAAGCGGTTCCTCCTTTTGAAGTTAAAATGATAAGTGAATGGTTACGTCGTGCAGGGTATTACTGTACCAATAATTATAAAGAAGATTATCAATTTAAAGCACCAGTTACGGCTTGGGATGAAAGCAGCCCATATGCGCATTGGAGAAATAGGGCCGAAAATCAACCCTTCTTTTCAGTAATTAATTTTACCGATACCCATGAATCTGGATTGTTTGAGCCTTACGGATTCCGAGAGATTGAAACTAGGCTTTACCATGCCGGAGACAGAGACTATAACTGGAAGAATAAAGGAGCGTCTCATGCTAATAATAGAATGACCGAAGCAGAAACACCAGTTCATCTTCCAAAGGATACCAAATTTGATATTCCACCATATTTACCTGATACAGATAAAACACGTCGAGACATGTGGAAGTTGTATAATAATATAGGCGAAATGGATCATCAAGTTGGTGCGGTGTTAAAACAGCTTGAAGACGATGGTTTATTAGATAATACTATTATCTTTTTCTATGGAGATCATGGTGGCCCTTTACCAAGAGAAAAAAGATTAATCTACGATTCAGGATTAAATACACCTATGATTATTCGTTTTCCTAAGAAAATGCATTCAGGAACAAAAGACAATCAATTGATAAGTTTTGTTGATTTTGCACCAACCTTATTATCTCTTATTGGTGAAGCACCAAAACCGTATATGCAGGGGCAAGCTTTTTTAGGTAAATATAAAGCTGAAAATCGCACATACATTCATGGAGCAGCAGATAGGTTTGATGGGTTTACCGATGCGATAAGAGCTGTAAGAGATAATCAATACAAGTATATTCGAAACTATAGACCACAACAAGGGTATTATTTGCCTATTGTATACAGGGAAAGAATACCAACCATGCAGGAGTTATTAAGACTGAAAGAAGAAGGTAAATTAAATGATATTCAGATGCAGTGGTTTAGGGAACAAAAACCCAAGGAAGAATTATTTGATTGTAAGGCTGATCCTTTTGAGTTAAATAATTTAGCAGATAAACCAGAATATCAAGAAAAACTAAATGAATTAAGTGGCGAAATGGATAGATGGCTTACAGAGATTGAAGACCAACCAAATCTGGATGAGGCTAAATTAATTGAAAAATTATGGTCTGGTAAAGGCACCCAACCTGTAACATCACAACCCATTATAACTTCTGAAAATGGCCTAGTGAAAGTAACTTGTGAAACTGAAGGAGCTTCCATAGGTTACAAAATTATTGGTACAGATGGAAAAACACCTGAATCGTGGGAGGGTTATCAAGGAGCTATTCAATTACCCGAAGACTCTAAGTTAATTGTAAAAGCACATCGTATAGGATTCGTTCCAAGCGAAGTTGTTCAATTTAATTAATATCATTTAAAAAAAAGTAATTCAAGTAAAATGAAAAAACTACTATCACTAGTCGTGTTACTGGTTACAATATCTAATTATGCCCAACAAATAAGGCATATAGAAACCATAAACGAAGCTTGGTATTTTTACAAAGGTAGTTTGGAGACACCTTTCAATACAGATGAGACTGTTGTTTGGGAAAATGTTACCATTCCGCATTCATGGAATACCGAAGATATATTAGATGATGAAGATGGTTATTATCGTGGAGAAGGTTGGTATAAAAAAACGTTTACTATACCTCAAGTGTACGAAAATCAACAAGTGTTTTTACTATTTGAAGCGGCAAATCAAGTCACATCACTCTTCGTGAACGGAAAGCCAGTGGGTGAAGACCATATTGGAGGTTACACCACATTTGCAAGAGATATTACTTCTGCACTAAAAGCAGGTAAAAATGAAATTACCGTAAAAGTAGATAATGCCCATAACGACGAAATTGTTCCACAAGCAGCAGACTTTTCGTTTTATGGAGGCATTTATCGCGATATTCAGTTAATCATAACGAAACCAGTACATTTTGAAATTGCTAATGTTGGTGCTAACGCTATTTTTATTAGAACGCCTGAGGTTTCTAATGCTTCTGCAAAAGTTTCTGTTCAGGCAAAACTAGTGAGACCAAAAAAAGGAACGTACTATGTAAAGCAATCTTTGTATGACGCCAAAAATAATTTAGTAAAAGAGGTAACATCTAAATCATCTTTTGGGAAAGATGTGTTTAGTGAATTTTCAATAGCCAATCCAAATCTATGGTCGCCAGAAAATCCATATTTATATAAATTGGTTTCAGAAGTGGTGGATAAAAAAGGCAATATTTTAGATAGACTTGAAAATGTTGTAGGTTTTAGATGGTTCAGTTTTGATCCAAAAGAAGGATTTTTTATCAATGGCAAGCAAACCAAATTGATTGGTACATGTAGACACCAAGATTTTTACGGAAAAGCCAATGCAGTTAGTGATGAGGTGCATAGAAACGACATGAAACTGTTAAAAGAAATGGGGTCTAACTTTCTACGTATAGCACATTATCCGCAGGATCCAGCAATATTAGAAATGTGTAATAAAATGGGGTTTGTGGCTACTTTAGAAATTCCTTTTGTAGACAAAGCAGCTGCAAATGAAGCAGGGAAGCAAAACACAATTAATATGCTGAAAGAAGCCATTCGTTTTAATTATAATAACCCTTCTATTGTAGCTTGGAATTTAGGAAATGAAACTACTATGAAAGCTCCTGATAAGTTAGGAGAAGCGTATACAAAACACTTTGTAAGTACGCACGAAGCTTTAGCAAAAACGATCAAAGAAGAAGATGAAACAAGATATTCTTACACAGTTTTTTTTAGAGAACCAGCGTATCAAGATAAATTAGGAATTCGATTTACAGAAATTGTAGGGTACAATAAATACTATGGTTGGTATATTGAAGAGTTAGAAGATATTGACAAGAATTTAAGAAGTTTGGTTGAACGTAGCTTAGCAATTGATCCTGACAAACCATTCATCCTAAGTGAATATGGAGGAGGTGCAGATCCAAGATTAAGAACCTACAATCCTACACGATTTGATTTTAGTGTAGATTACCAATTTCTATTGCACAAAGCTTACATGAAAGCGATTTTGGATATTCCTGAAATTGTAGGAGCAAACGTATGGAACTATGCAGATTTTCAGGTAGAACATCGTAAAGATGCCGTGCCACATATCAATAACAAAGGTTTGGTTACTTCAGATAGAAAGAAGAAAGATGCTTATTATTTATACCAAGCATTATTAAACGATACACCTTTTATAGCGATAGCGTCTAAAGGCTGGAAAAAAAGAGCTGGTATTGCAGATGTTGTAGCTGGAAATTCTGCAACACAACCTATTACTGTTGTAGGTAATGGAGATGAAGTGGAATTATTGGTAAATGGTAACTCTGTTGGAAAACAAAATTTTGATTTTGCAACTGCAACATTCAATGTACCGTTTGAACAAGGACAAAACTTAATTGAAGTGATTTCTGAAAAAGATGGTAAAACTAGTAAAGATTTTGCAAACATCGAATTTACACTTCAGCCTAAAAACTTAAAAAGTGAAACCAATCCTTTTAAAGAGATAGCTATTAATGTGGGATCATTCTGTTATTTTATTGAAACGGATAACGTAGACTACTTATGGATGCCAGATCAAGCCTATGAAAAAGGTGGTTTTGGGTATGTTGGAGGCGATTTTTTAAGATTTAAAAGCAAACGTAGAAATAATATTGGAGTAGATGTTAGTGTAAAAGGCACTGAAAATGACCCAATTTATCAAACACAACGCATTGGCATTGAAGCCTATAAGTTTGATGTCCCTAATGGCACATATGAATTGTCTTTACTCTTAGCAGAGTTAAAAACAAAAGAAGATAACGTAATGGATATTAGTGTTAATGGTAAAACGCTTTGGAGTAATCTAAATCTAAAACAGGAATACGGAAATGACCGTGGTATTTTCAAGCGTTTTTTAATTACAGTTGAAGATGATAAAGGTGTTACCGTAGACTTTAATGCTAGAAAAGGGAAAACCAGGCTTAGTGGTATAAAGTTGAGAAGGGTAAACTAAATAGAAATGAGTAAGAATATTCTAGTTTGTTTATTGTTAATGTTTGGTTTCTTGTGTTTTTCCCAAGTAGAGCCTTACGACCTAAAGTTGGAATATCGTGATAATCCAGAAGGTGTCGATGTTAAAAAGCCAAGGTTTTTTTGGAAGTTAAAATCTGATGAAGACGGCCAATTTCAAAAGGCCTATCAACTTATTGTAGCCACGTCAAAGTACAATATAGAAAACAACATTGGAGATATTTACAATTCAAAAAAAGTAAAAAGTTCTCAAACCACTCAAATAGTGTATAAGGGCAAACCTTTACAGCCAGCAACACATTATTATTGGAAAGTAAAGGTTTGGGATAAAAACAATACACCAAGTTGGAGTAAAACAGCAACATTTTCTACAGGTTTATTCGAAAAAGAAGATTGGAAAGACGCGCAATGGATTGCTTGGAAACCACAAGAGCAATGGTATAAAGAATGGTGGGAAAGAAAAGATATAGAATCTCAGGCTTTACAGTTTCAATTACCAAGTTTATTTGGGGCCAGCATGAGTATGTTTGAACGTTATCACTTTCATCATCAAAACCCATATGATGCTTCGCCATTATTAAGAAAGTCTTTTAAAGTGAGTAAAAAGATAAAACAGGCTAAAGCTTACATTAGTGGGTTGGGGTATTATGAATTATTTATTAATGGAAAACGTATAGGAACTCAGGTTTTAGACCCAGGGTGGACGGATTATAGAAAAACAATTCTATATGCCACACACGATATTACAGAACAAATTCAATATGGAGATAATTTAGCAGGTGTTATGTTGGGTAGAGGGTTTTATGGGCAATTGGCTTACGACCATTGGGGTTTTTATAAAAAAGATGGTTATGTTGGTCAGCCGAAATTGTTATGTTTAATTAAAGTATTGTATGAAGATGGTACTGAAGAAAATGTAATTAGCGATTTATCTTGGAAAGTTACAGGAGGCCCCATTATTTATGACGGTCCTCACATGGGTGAAATTTACGATGCCCGAAAAGAAATTGAAAATTGGAATATAGCCAGTTTTAATGATGCCTCTTGGGATACTGTAAATACTGCACCACATCCTGGTGGAGAAGTTGTATCGCAAATGTGTCAACCCATTCGTGTAACCAAAACACTTCAACCTGTAAATATTAAACGCAAGGGTAGTTATGGCCAATGGATTGATACAGGAACAAACAGTGCTGGATGGATACGTTTACGATTAAAAAATCTAGAAAAAGGACAACAGGTTACCATTTATTACGGCGAACATCTAGACCCAACTTCAAGTGGGCAACCAGGACGGTTACAGCAAATGGCATACATCGCTAAGGGGGAAGCTGAAGAATTTGCTGAATGCCGTTTTTCGTATAAAGGCTACCGTTATGTGCAAGTAAAAGGCTATAACACAAAAATAACCAAAGAGGATGTAGAGGTAAAGTTTGTACATTCAGATGTACCACAGGTGGGTACATTTGAATCTTCAGACAAAACGGTAGATGCTGTGCACCATATTTGTCGAAAATCGCTAATTTTTAATTTGCATAGTATTGTTACAGATTGTCCAAACCGTGAAAAAAACGGTTGGTTAGGCGAAGCTGTAACTGGTGTAGAATTTGGTATGGCTAATTACGATTTGGCTGCATTAATGACCAAATTTACACGAGATATTTTTGATACCCAAACTACGGAAGGCGCTTTAAGTCCTATTGCACCTGCCAATAATTACAGAAAAGGAAAATCGACCTTATGGTCCTCTGCCGGGGTACACATCCCTTGGTATATGTATCAATATTACGGAGATACAAGATTGTTTGAGAATTATTGGGAAAATATGATGCGTTGGGTTAATTACTCTTGGGAAAACAACAATTCTAAAGTAAAAGACGGCATGTTTTCTGAAATATATAACGATTGGGTACCGCCCTATGATGCAACTTATAGAGGTGGAGGAAAGCCAGGAGGAAATGAAGTCATTGGCTCTATGAACTTTTATTTGGTATTAAAGCGTTTGACTTATATGGCAGATAAGCTAGGAAAAAACAAAGACAAAAAACGTTTAGAAAAACAACTCAAACGTATACATCAAGGTATTCAAAAATACGCATTTGATACAGAAAAAGTAGAATATTCAGGGTTAAAACCATTCCCAGAGTTTTTACCTGTTGTAAATATTTTGGCACTTAATTATGATATTGTGCCAGAAAAGTATCGAGCGCAATTGGAGAAAAAGGTTTTAGATAATATAGTTAAAGAAAAAGATTATCACCTATGGGGAGGGATATTTTCTATACATTCCGCCTTTGAATATTTACCTAAAAACGGCTATGCAGATGTGATGCATAAAGTTGTGGTTAACGAAGAATGGCCATCATTTGGTTGGATGATTAAAGAAGGTGCTACCACATTGCCAGAAGGGTACAAATTTACGTCTTCAGACATGCATCATTTTATGGGTGTTGTAGATAATTTCTTTTACCGTCATGTAGCGGGTATTAATGTTGATACTTCTAAACCTGGCTTTCAGAACATCATATTAAAACCTAATTTTATAGAATCAATGGATTATGCGAAAGCAAGCTATAATTCCATACATGGCGAAATAAAAGCGCAGTGGAAAAAAATAAACAACAATACTTATGAGTACTATGGTGTTATTCCTTCTAATTGCAAGGCTAAAGTGATTTTGCCTTTTAAAACAGAAACTATAAAATCAGGAACTTTTAAGTATGTAGTAAATCTTTAACCAAGTGAAATATCATGATTTAGATCCCGGTTCAGAGATTTAAATCAATTAAATACAAATTAAATATCAACTTTAAATAAATTACAATGCGTTATCTAAATATTTTTATTTTTATCATACAAATCACTTTTTTTGCCTGTAATTCTAGTAAAACCAGTGATGAAATTCTTGAAAATTCTTCAATAAATGTTGCAGATTTACAAGAAGGTTTTAAGAATCCAGAAACACAGTATCGTCCAGAAACATGGTTTCATCTTAACGGAAATAATATTAGTAAAGAAGGTTTAACCCTTGATTTAGAAGCTATAAAAGCAGCAGGTCTACAAGGCATCCATTTATTTAATAAATCAGGTAAACTCTATCCAAATGTGGATCCTATTAAAATTTTATCTCCCGAATGGGAGGATATGATTCGCCATGCAGCAGATGAATGCAAACGCTTAGGATTGAAATTTACTATGCAAAATTGCCCAGGCTGGTCTATGACAGGCGGACCATGGGTTCCGGTTGAAGAGGCACAACGTGAAATGGTAGAAACCGTTTATAGAGTGCAGGGTGGAAAAACCTTTGATGAAAGTCTTCCGTTAGACTCATTATACCATACACCAGATTATAATTATAAAGATATTCAGCTTTTGGCTTTTCCTACACCAGAGGGCGATGATATTGAGCCTTTTAATCCATCTGAAGTAGAAACGAATAATCCTTTGGTGCCATGGGAAGACATCTTCAACCCCAATTCAAAAATTATAGTAACTCGTAAAGCCACGCAGTTAGATAAACCCTTAAAAGCATACAGAAACCAAGGTGTTTCAAAAGTAGACGAAGAGAATACTTGGGTTAAAGCAACCTTTAATAAAGCGGTTACCTTACGTTCTATTGTATTTCCGCAAATGCGCCATATGATAATGGGATCAGAATACCCTCAAGTAAATGTCGCTATTAAAATGGAAGCATTTATTAATGATAAATTAACTACAATAACAACTGTAAAATTACCTGATGCTAATTGGAATGATAGGAGAAAACACCTTACTCTTGCTATTCCAGAAACCACTTCAAATACATTTGTATTTACTTTTGAAGGGGAACATACTATTGCTCCAGAATTTATTCGTTTAAGTTCCAATCCTAAGTTTCATAATCATGAGGCTAAAGCGGCTAAAGTACTAAGACGACTTCAAAAGGAGGTACAATATGATTATGCTGAAAACACTTTCATCAAATCCAATACCATTATTGACCTTACAGATAAAATGAATGCTGAGGGTAAGTTAACTTGGGAAACACCAGAAGGTAATTGGACTGTGGTACGTTTTGGACATATAAACATGCGATTAACAAATAAACCTGCAGTTCCAGAAGCTACAGGCTGGGAATCTAGTAAGTTAGATAAAGTTACTATTGAAAATCATTTGCGTAACGGGATGATAGGTAACTTAATTAAAGACGGAGGTCCTATTGGAGACGGTAAACTACACGGATTATTAATTGACAGTTGGGAAAGTCATGTGCCTACATGGACTATGAATTCTGAAGATATGTTTACTGAATTTGAAAGCCGAAGAGGATATAGCATGAAAAACTATTTACCTGCTACCATGGGCTATATTGTTGAAAGCCCTGAGGCAACAACTAAATTCTTAAGAGACTTACGTCATACTATGGATGAAGTACTAATAGATAACTTCTTCAAACATTTTGCAACGGTGGCTCATGATATGGGTGCTGAGGTATATACTGAAGGGGCTGGTGGAGAAGTGTTACCTATTGATCCTATGCGTTATTATGGAGTGAGTGATGTACCAATGACCGAGTTTTGGTATCCCAAAGCACCATCAGCTCAAAACGAATATGCAAAACCAATTTATAATGCAGCATCTGCAGTGCACTTATATAATAAACCAGTTTTGGCAGCAGAAGCTTGTACTCAAGTAGGTGTGAAATGGAACGAGCATCCGTTTTCTGTAAAATACTTAATTGATTATAATTTTGCCAAAGGTATAAATCATTTGGTATTCCATACCTTTTCACATACACCTCAGATCAATGTGTCCCCTGGGTCTAGTTTTGGCGGAAATATTGGGTTTCCGTTGGTGCGCCAGCAAACTTGGTGGCCTTATATGAAAGATTGGACAGATTACTTAGCAAGAAACCAATACGTTTTACAACAAGGCGAATATGTGGCTGATGTACTTAGGTATTATGGAGATCATTTTGATCGTCCACCTTTTGATTTAGATGAGTTTCCAAAAGGGTATCGTTTTGATTATTTAAATGCCGAAATATTACAAGATAAACTCAGTATTCAAAACGGTAAAATTCATGTTGATAATGCAGGAGATTATCGCATTATCACATTGAGAGATTCAAAAGATATGCTATTGTCTACTGCTAAAAAACTAAAAGCATTGGTTTTGGCAGGCGCTGTAATACTTGGTGACAAGCCTCAAGACTCTCCAAGTTTAATGGATGATGAGAATGATTTAAAAGAACTAGCCAAAATAGCTAATGAGTTATGGGGAAAGGAAGCCAGTGGTGTTAAGCAGGTTGGAAAGGGTAAAGTGTATTGGGGTAAAACATTAGATGCTGTTTTGCAAGAAGAGAAAATTGAACAAGATGTTATAGTGCCAGAAGGTTTAGATATTAATTGGATTCACAGAGAAACCGAAGATGCACATATTTATTTTATAGCGTCTAATAATGATAAGCCCATTGATGCTACTTTGAGTTTTAGAATGAAAGATGTGTATCCTCAAATATGGGATGCTTTTAATGGCGAACAACAAGAAGCAAAAGTTTGGAATATATCTAATAATAGAACAAATGTTGTATTATCTTTTGCGCCAAGTGGAAGTACAATTGTAGTGTTTTCCAAGGGAAATAAAACACCTTATGCTTCAAAAGTAACTTATAATGATGCCATTATTTTAAATGCTGAGATAGAATGGTTTAAAATCCATAATAGCAATGATTTTCCAAAAATAGTATGGAAAGGTAATGATTTTATAGCTTCAAATTCAGGAGATTATGTTTTTTATCAAAATGAAAATGATATCAAAAAAACTATAAGCATTGAAGAAAAATCACTCCAAAATAATTGGAAGTTGCAGTTTGAAAAAGGTTGGGATACGCCAAATTTTATTGAGATTCCTGAATTAAAATCGCTAACAGAATTAAATAATAATGCTGTAAAACATTATTCAGGAACAGTTACCTATTCCAAAACAATCAATATAGAAGAAATAGGTAAGTACAGTGTTTTAGATTTAGGAGAAGTAGCCAATATAGCAGAACTTTGGTGCAATGGAACTAGAATAGGAGTAAAGTGGTCACCGCCTTTTGTATTTGATATTTCTAATACTATAAGAAAAGGAGAGAATACCTTTGAAGTAAAGATTACCAATACATGGAGAAATCAATTGATTTTAGATAATACCAGATTAAAAAGCGAAAAGAAAACATGGACTACCAATCCGCCCAAAAAGGACGAAACCGAATTAGAGACTTCTGGTTTGATTGGTCCAATTGTTTTAAAAACAATCAATTAGTTGTTATCATTTATAAGTTTTTAAATGACTTTTGTCTTATGATGTTTTTTGTCGATAAAACTAACGTTCATGCAAAAAAAGTCGATTTTTTGTCAAATTCAGGATAGTTCAGGATGCATCTTTCCTTAAAATTTTAGAATTTTCAAAAAAATTAGTACTTTAAGTTATAGCTATGAAAAAAAATACTCTTAAATCAATATTATTTTTAGGTTTTGCACTCTTTTCACTTTTTTTAATAGCGCAAACAGCACCTGATGAAGATACAGGTGCTTACACGACTTGTAACCCAGATGGCGAAAATGCTACTAGGACGTCAGATGATTTACCAAACCCTGTTAACATAGGAACTATTGATGATCGTAGTTGTTACGCAAATTACAAAGAAAGTAATGTGTATGGAAATACTTGGGGTATATACAATATTACAGACGGCTCTAACAAGTTTGATACAACTTTGCAACCTAGAATAGAGCGTTCATTAAGCCCGTCTAGTGAAACAGGTGTAGGGAGTTATGCAAGATTTATTGGAGCCTTTAGGATTCTTGAAGTCGGTGATGCCGGTGTTTTTAGTCAAGATGGATCCTATATTGCACAGGCCAAAGGAAAGCATACAGGTGGTGGTGGCTCTCCAGATCCAGCTATTTGCTTGTATTTGGCTAAGCCCGTTTATGGCACTGGTGCAGATGCAGATAAGCAAGTGTCGTTCGATATTTATGCCGAGCGTATCTTGATTCGTGGCGGATCAGGCAGTGGAAGGGAAGTCGTTTTCCTAACAAACGTAGATAAAGATCAGGAAACGAGCTTTGAGCTGGAAGTAGGTTTTGCAGAAGATCCAAATGATGCCACGAAGAAAATTCATTATTGTAATGCGAAAATTGGAGGAACAGACTATGATTGGAACATTCCAGAACCAGAAAGAGGCACAGAATCTAAGATTAGATATGGCGCATATCGAGTTAAAGGTGGTAGGGCTCAAATTAGATGGGCAAATACCACGTACCAGAAGGCAGAGGTTGTTGATAATGGTGGTTCAGGTCCGTCTGATGATATTTACAGATTGCGAAATGTAGCTACAGGTAAATTCTTAACAGCTGTAGGAAACAGTGCTACACCGACTACTATGACCGATTCAGGAGAACCGACAAACACACATTGGACTTTTGTAGAAAGTGGCGCTTATTTTAATATAGACAGTGAAACTGTTGGGATACTTCGTGCGGTAGGATCTGATCCTTTTCTTGCGGTAAGTACTGGTAAAGCAGCTCCTGCATCTGATACGGATAAAACTTGGACGTTACATTATAACGATTCCAATGATACTTATAGGTTTGAATCTCGATTTGGCAGATACTTGTACCATGAAACAGATGGGAATGTTTATCACAAGGATAATGTCCTGGAAACTGATGATAGAAGTGTATGGGAAGCTATTCCAACGAGTGAGTCTCTTAGTTTAGATAAAAACGAGCTGTTGTCTTCTGCAGTAAGAGTTTTTCCTAACCCTGCAAATGATAATTTTACCATAGGATTAAAAAAATTAGTTGATGTAAAAGTTAAAATATTTGATGTTTTAGGGAAGACTATTTTTGAAAGTCAATCAACAGGTAAAAATATTCAAATAAATAATAAGGGCCGATTTAAGTCAGGGGTTTATCTCATTAAAGTTATTGATAATACTAATAAAGTATATCATACGAGACTTGTGATGAAATAAGAGACACTTAAACTATTCATAAAAAAGCCAGAACATGTGTTCTGGCTTTTTTTTTGAAATAATACAGGACAAAACAGGACAGTTTTTATATGAAATCTTAATACTTTTCACAGGATACTAATATTAATACATCGCAATAGATGAAAAGACGTGATTTTATTCAACTTTCAACACTAGCAGGACTAGGAATGTCACTTCCACTATCAGGCGTATTTAGCGCTTGTGCTCAGCATCCAGAACACTCTCTGGAATTCAAAAATTTGATTTCTGGACTTTTAAAAGATTGGTGCGATGGGATGATAAAAGTTCAAATTAACAAACCTTCTAATTTGGAAGAACATGGTGCTTTAGATTGTCCGTCGTGTTCTCATATTCACGGGCGGTGTATGGATGCGGTGTATCCATTTTTATACATGGCAGATGTATCGGGCGATAAAAAATATATTGAAGCGGCTAAGTTAGTAATGACTTGGGCAGAAAATAATGTCTCTCAAGAAAATGGAGCGTGGACAGTAATTCCAAATCCAAAATCATGGAAAGGGATTACCATTTTTGGAGCGATAGCTTTGGCAGAAGCCTTGCATTATCATGGTCATGTTTTAGATGAAGCTACCCATGAATCTTGGCTGGAACGTTTGGGTAAAGCGGGGCAATATATTTACGATACATTCACAATTTCTTTTACAAATATCAATTACGGAGCCACCGCCATTTATGGACTCAACTTGATAGGAGATGTTTTAAATAATGATGAATTTAAAGTTAAAAGTAGAGCATTGGCAGATGGAGTGAAGTCTTATTTTACTAAGAATGAGGGTTTTTTGTTTGGAGAATGTAAAAAGAGTTCAAGTAAATTAAGTGCCAAAGGCTTGCATGGTGTTGATTTAGGATATAATGTAGAGGAATCTTTAAATAGCATCGTGATGTATGCCTTAAAAGAGAAAGATGAAGAATTGTTACAGCTTGTAACAAAATCTTTAAACAGTCATTTAGAATTTATGCTTCCAGATGGCGCTTGGGATAATAGTTGGGGTAACCGTATGTATAAATGGAGTTACTGGGGAAGTCGAACTTGTGATGGCAGTCAACCAGCATTTGGAATGATGGCTCATATAAATCCTGCATTTGGAACTGCCGCCGTAATAAATACAGAATTATTACAACGGTGTACAGCAGATGGATTAATTCATGGCGGGCCTCATTATATGTCTGCAGGCATAAAACCTTGTGTACACCATACCTTTGCACATGCCAAACCCTTGGCTGCCATGTTAGACCATTGGGAGCACCTACCAGAGATAAATAAAAATACAGCGCTTCCCAGAGCCGAGGCTGATGGTGTAAAACATTTTAAAGATTTAGATGTATCGTTGTTTGCTAGAGGAGATTGGAGAGGTACTGTAAGTGCATACGATGGAGAATACCATTATAAATATGATTTTAGGCAAGCTACAGGCGGGGCTTTAGGTGTTTTATTTCACAATAAAGTGGGCTTGTTATGTGCAGCAAGTATGGCTGTTTACCATATGGTAGAGGAGTATAATCAACAATCCCAACCCGGAAAAGATATTGCATTAACGCCTCGTATAGAAACGTTTAAAAATGATGAATGGTACACCAATTTATATGATTTAACGGCAAATATAGAATCGACAGATGAAAAAGGTAAGCTTGAGTTGAAATCGAATGTAAAACTTAAAAATGAAGCAAGAGAAGTCGTTTCAGATACAGCTTCAGAGTTTGATGTGAGCTATATCTGTTCCGCGGAAGCGATGGAAATTCAAGTGAAAACTAATCAAAATATTTCAGAAGAAACCGCATTTGTTTTACCAATAATATCTCCAACAGGAGAAACGGTGAATAGGCTAAGTGACAATGAAATAACCATTCAAAAGCCAGAAGGGCTCGTAACTATAAAAGCTAACGTGCCTTTAAAACAAAAAGATATTTCGGGAGCTAGACTGTTTAATATGGTGCCAGGGGTTGAGGCCATACCTTTAGAGGCATATTTTCAAGAGGATATAGATGAGTTGGTGTTAATAATAACCGTAAGTTAATCTAGAGTTGTTTTTTGCTCATGTTTCTAAATTTACCGGGTGCTAAACCTGTTTTGCTTTTAAATAGTCTGTTGAAATAATAGTCTGATTCAAAACCTAGTTCATAAGCAATTTCTTTTTGAGTCTTTTTAGTGTTTAAAAGAAGTTCTTTGGATTTTTCAACTTTGAGCAATAAATAGTATTGCAATGGCGATACACCTGTTTGTGTTTTAAAATCGAGTCTAAATTTTGAATAGCTTATCCCTAAATCTGAAGCTATTTTAATCAAATCAATTGATTTGTCAATGTTCTTATACATGATGCCCTTTGCTCTAGATACCATAGTGTTGAGATGTTCAAGGTTGTTACCTCCATTTTTTATATTATGGAGTTCTGCCATGAGTTGAATACATATGCCTGAAGCTGTTTTTTGAAAACCAAAAGGTTCTTCATCAAATAATTTGAAAAGTGTATTGAAATAATTTAAAACATTAGTTTTGTTGCATTTCGATATTATAGGGTCATTTGGACTAAAAAAACCATTAGAGAGGAACTGTTTGGCAATATCACCCGAGAATCCAATCCAGCGTTCTGTCCAGCCCGTCTTTTTTTTTGGTTTGTACCGGTGCCATTCTCCAGGAAATAGTAGAAAAATATCACCATCTGAAATTTTAACTTTACCCGTTTTTGTGCTTTCAAAAGCCCCTTTTCCTTTAGTGATTAAAACCATGTGGAATTCTTCTAAGACCCGCCCTTTGTCCCATGTAAATACATAGTTGTCTGGATGGTCTTTAGATGGATAGACGGAGTTCTTTTCAATAACAGTTCGTCCAAGGTTATTCACATAGAATCCCCATTTTTTGTCCTGTTCAAAGACCATAAGATATTTTCGGTACTTATTTTTCATATCATTTTATGCAACAAATATATCAAAATGTTAATTTGAATTATGGGTTTAATTGCAGATTTTTACTTCTTAAGTTTATTATTGTAATAAGTTTAATTGAAATGTTGAGTGAGGGATGCAATTTGTTGGACGTGAAAGTGATAAAATAGAATAGTGAAAAAAGGAAGTCATAAAATGCTTATGTTAAATAAAATGATAAAACAACTAGTAAAATATAAAAGTAGAAATGTGATTAAACTGCTTTTAGTAGTATTAATGCTAACAATAGCAAGTTGTGATTCCGTTTCTACAGTTTTGGTCACGGATCTTAAATGTGAATATCGAACAAACCCCTTGGGAATTGATAATATCAAACCAAGATTTAGTTGGAAGCTTATTGAAGAAAACAAAAAAAGAGGTCAGGAACAAAGCGCTTTTCAGGTCTTAGTCGCTAGTAGTTTGTATAATTTGCAGCATGACACTGGAGATGTATGGGATTCTGGTCAACTTGATACAGATAAATCTACGAATAATGTTTATGAAGGAGAAAATTTAGAATCTTCAAAGCAATATTTCTGGAAGGTTAAAGTATGGGATGTTTCAGGAAAAGCTTCAAATTGGAGTAATACAGGAACATTTTCAATGGGACTTCTTAATAAAGAAGATTGGAAGGGGACATGGATTTACAAACAAGACCAAAATAAGAAAGACCATAACTGGTATAGAAAGAATTTCACATTAGATGAAGACCCTAAATCAGGATTTCTACATGTGGCTTCTTTTGGATATCATGAAGTATATGTCAATGGTGAAAAAGTAAGTATAGGCGTAATGAATCCAGTTGCGTCAGCTATGAAAAAACGTTTACCTTATTTAACATATGATATAAAAGACTACCTAACAGAAGGTGATAATGTTATTGGGATATGGCATGCGGCAGGTTGGGCAAGATGGGGTAGGATAAAAGATTACTACGATCCGCCATTTGTATTTAAAGCTCAGGCTCAAATTAAAGTTGGTAATAGTGATCTAGTATTGGAAACCAACGAAACATGGAAATGTAAAAAAAGTTATAGCTCGTATTATGGTGCTTGGGATATTCTGGATTTTGGAGGTGAAGTTATTGACGAACGTTTAAGAGAAGACGATTGGAATACGGCTAAATATGATGATAGTAATTGGGCAAATGCCAAAATATTTGACGATTCTAAAGAAATGGAGGTTGGTATAGCCGATATAAACTTAGGTCCAAAAGGTGCTGTTCGTGTACCAAGTACAGATGCTAATCCACCGAGTGGAAAAATAACAGCAACTTTAAGCGCCCAAATGGTAGAGCCTCAAGTTAAATACAAACAGGTAAACTCTATTGGTGTTAAGAAAAATAAAGATGGTACCTACCTAATTGATATGGGCGAAAACTATACAGGTTATTTTGAAATGAACATGTATAATGGTGTTGAAGGTGATTCCATAGTATTTGAAATTAGCGACCAAGAAGGGCAAACATCCTCTTGGAAACAAAAAAGCAAGTACATTTATAATAAAACAGGCGAAGGTCATTTTACAAATCGTTTTAATTTAGCTGGCGGACGCTGGGTAACGGTTTCTGGGTTGAATTATAAACCAGAATTAAAAGATATAAAAGGCTACGTTATTACAAATAATCGTAAGCAGATTAGTCAATTTGAAAGTTCTAGCGAACTGTTGAATAAAATTTATCAAATAAACCTGAATACCTATTTAGCGAATACTATTGATGGTATTTTAGTGGATTGTCCGCATCGTGAACGCCGTGGTTGGGGCGAAGTTACTGTAGCGGCCATATACGGTGATGCTTTACCTAATTTTGAAAGTGGTGCTTACATGGAGCAATATGCACAGTTTATGCAAGATGCGCAAGCCGATGATGGTAAGGTACGTGCTGTTATAAATGGCGACGATTTTAACTTTTTAATGTGGATGGCAAATAGCCCCATTACCATTTGGGAAACGTATCGCACCTTTGGAGATAAGCGTTTGCTAGAAAACCATTACACTTCCATGAAAAAATGGATGCATTGGTTGTATGAGCATTCAAATTATGAAACGGGAGGTGCTTTAATTATTGGAAAACGCGGAACCTTAGAATTCCCTGGTTTGGGCGATTGGTGTACACCACGAGGAAACTTCTGGTCGGCAAGTAATTCACCAGAATCGGCGCATTTTAACAATTGTGTGTATGCGTTTATGCTCGATTGTGCTAAGAATGTTGCAGAAACACTCGGTAAGAAAGAGGATGTAATAGTATATTCAGGACGTTTAAAAGTGCAACGTGATGCGACGCACAAACAGACTTACGATCCTGAGACAGGAAAGTATGGTGAAGGCCATCAAGTGAATCAAGCTTTTGCCTTAATTTCAGGTATTACACCCGAATCTGAAAAGCAAAAAGTGTATGATAATATGGTAGATCAGGTACTCTATAAATTTCCATATTACGATACAGGAAGCTCTGGGCAAGCATTGTATACGCGCTATTTTACAGAGTATGGAGAGCGCATGGATTTAATTTATGAATTGCTTCAAGATACAAGGCACCCAAGTTATGGCTATTTTATAGAGCAGGGTAGAACCGTTTGGCCAGAGCGATGGTCTGCAATAGGAAGCAGTCAAATTCATACTTGCTATACGGGCATAGGCGGCTATTTTATTAAAGGGTTTGCTGGTATTAGACCAGATTCAGATCATTTAGGTATGCAGCATTTTATTGTAAAACCTGCTCCTGTGGGCGATTTAACTTATGCGAATACAGAATACGAATCCATGTATGGAAACATCGTTGTAAACTGGAAAAAAACAGAGACAGATGCATTGTTTCATATTGAAATTCCTGTAAACACATCAGCTAAAGTATATATCCCTGCTAATAAAAGCAAAGATGTTTTAGAAGGAGAAACCTTTGCTGAAGATGTTGATAGTATTACTTATATAGGTTCAGAAAAAAGTGATGCGGTAGGTAATTATGTTATTTATAAAGTAGGTTCTGGTGTATATGATTTTAAAGTGAATAAGCTTCCAGAAACAAGATATCCTGCACCTTTAAATCAACCTGAAAATTTGGCTTTAATAGGACGAATGAATGCGTCTTCAATGACAATACAATCTGCAAAATTGCCTGTTTTTGAAGCGTTTAGAGCCAATGATGAAAACTTGGAAACCCATTGGAAGGCAAATAGTACTGAAAACGAATGGCTGGAAGTAGAGTGGGTAAATCCTCAAAAGTTTAACCAAGTTGTAATAGATGAGTTCAATACAAATATTTCAAGCTATAAAATTCAATACTTTAATGATGGTAAATGGAATGATGTGGCTAAAGGTGAAAATTGTGGAGTTAATAATAGTCATGATTTTAAAACGGTAACAGCATCAAAATGTAGAATTCTAATCCTTAAATCAAAAAGTAACCCAGCAATTTCAGAGTTCAAGATTTCCCATAAATAAATGGAGTCTATAAAATATAGGTTTACTATTATTTAATAGAAGAGTTAAAAAATAAAAATATAGAAATATGAAAACATTATCTAAATCCTACGGTAGTGTAATCCTGGTTTATCTACTGTTTTTCAGTTCTTTAGTTTATGCTATAGAGGTAAAAGACTTAAAGTGTAATTCAGAGGTAAACCCATTGGGTATAACCAATTCAAGTCCTTATTTTAGTTGGACATATATAGGAGATGAAAAGAGCCCGAAGCAAGGCGGTTATCGTATTATGATGGCTACATCTATTGAGAAGCTTAAATACCCAGATATTTGGGATACTGGACCAACAAGTACATCAGAAACCGGCCCGTTTCAATATTCAGGAGCCCCCTTAAAGTCAGGTCAGCGTGTGTATTGGAAAGTAACGGTTTGGGGAAACAACCGAGGAGCAGCACATAGCGAACTATCTTGGTTTGAAATGGGAGACATAGAAAACCCAGAAACCGCATTTCAACCTTATGTATTTCCTAACAGCAATGGCATTATACAAATTTCATTGAATGGACATGATGATGGGCGCACATTTGAAGGTATTGGTGGAGTAAGTGCGGGTGCTTCTTCGGACTTGTTGTATGATTACGAAGATTCAGTTAGAAGTCAGATACTTGATTATTTGTTTAAACCCAAATTTGGTGCCGGTTTTCAGCATTTAAAAGTAGAAATGGGTGGTGGTGAAAACTCAACCTGTGGTTCAGAACCATCACATGCTATTACACGAGAAGAGTTAAAAAATCCGGTATCACGAGGTTATGAATTTTGGTTAATGAAAGAGGCCTGTAACAGAAATCCTAAGGTTATTCTAGAATATCTTCCGTGGAGTTTTCCTGGGTACTTAAAACCTGATATTTATACATCCGAATCTGCAGAGTATTTTGTTACTTTTTTGGATGTTGCTAAAAAACAGTGGGAATTGGATATAGATTGGGTTGCAGCTGCAGAAAATGAGAATTATACAAATCGTGATTGGCTTGTAAATGAAGTGCGTCCTTTACTAGATTCTCGAGGTTATAATAATGTGAAAATTCAAGGTCCAGATGATAATAGCGGAGATTGGAAGATATTTAACGAATTTGAAAATGATAAAGCATTCGATGAAGTAGTAGAAGCTGTAGGTTACCACTATGTTACAGGGCGTGAGTTTAACGAAAATATGGTGGATGGTCGCGGACGTCCTACAACCGAAAAAGCTAAGAATAGTGGTAAACTATTATGGGCTAGTGAAGATTGGAGTTGGACAGGAAAAGATTGGGGAGGCGCAGGAGCGCTAAATTTGGCTCGCATTTACAACAAGTTTTATATCCGAGACAGAATTACTAAAACATTAATATGGGCTCCTATAGGTTCAATCTATAAATCAGTAACTTGGGATAAAGCTGGGGCTATGAAGGCAAACAGTCCGTGGAGTGGTTATTATGAAGTTTGGCCAACTATTTGGGCCACAGCACACACTACTCAGTTTACTGAGCCTCTCAACTGGCAGTACTTAAACAGTGCATGCGGTCTTTTTGACAGCGCAACTTATAAAGGAAGTTGTGTAACTTTAAAAGAAAAAAATAGCCCAGAGTGGAGTATGATAATTTGCACCGAAAAGCAAGAAGAAATTGAAATTAAAATAGGAGAAGGTCTTTCAACAGGTACAGTTAATGTCTGGAAATCTGATGAAAATGAGCAGTTTGTTCAGCAAGAAAGCGTAATGCCAAAAGATGGAGTGATTCGAATTTCACTAGATCCCCAATCTATATATTCTTTAACTACTACCTCTGGACAGCAAAAAGGGACTTATAAAATTCCTGAAGAACAGCCATTTCCTTTTCCGTATAGGGAAGACTATGAAGATAGAAAAGCGGGAGATCTTCCTAAGTACCATTCAGATCAAACGGGGAGTTTTGAAATTGCTTTAAAAGAAGATGGTTCGCAATGTTTAAAACAAATTATTCCCGAACAAGGTTACGACTGGATGCGGGTTTATCGACATTCAAACATTAAACCCAATACACTAGTGGGTGATGTAAACTGGGAGAATTACACCTGTAGTGTCGACGTATTTATTGAAGGAGGTAATTTAGAATTAGGAGGACGTGTTCAAGGAAGTTACCTAAAAGGCTATCGTTTTCAGGTAGCGAAAAATGGTAATTGGAAATTGATGTTTGATAAGGAGGTGCTAAAAGAAGGCGTTATTCCTAATTTTGATGGTAATCAATGGCATGCCCTTAAGCTCACTTTTCAAAATAAAGAAGTAGAAGCTTTTGTAGATGAGGTTTCTTTGGTAAACGTATCACATCAAAAGACCACGGGGTATGTTATGTTGGCTAGTTCCTACGATGAAAACCTATTTGATAATTTAGAAATCACCCACTAGTAACAAGCATAGTTCTAATGAGGCTTAAAACACTTGAATGCAAATCGAATAAGTTATATAAAAAATGAAAAACAGATTATTAATTCCTTTATGTTTGATATTGACGTTATGCATTCTGAGTTGCCGTGAATCATCAATAAAACTTACAAATTTGCGTTGTGAATACCGTATAAATCCTTTGGGAATAGATAATACAGCTCCAAGATTAAGTTGGAAACTTGTTGAAGTTAATCAGACTAGAGGGCAGAAGCAAACGGCTTATCAAATTTTAGTAGCTAGTAGTTTAGATGTTTTAAGTCATGATAAAGGCGATGTATGGGATTCAGGAAAAATAGAAACCAATCAATCTGTTAACAATACTTATCAAGGCAATACGCTAGAGTCTGCAAAACAATACTTCTGGAAAGTAAAAGTTTGGGATGCTTCGGGCAATGCTTCGCATTGGAGTGAACCGGCTACATTTTCTATGGGATTGCTTAATCAAGAGGATTGGAAAGGCGACTGGATTTTAAAAAGCGATCAAAAAAAGACCGACCACAACTGGTACCGAAAGAATTTTGAACTAAAAGAGGAGGCTACGTCAGCATTTGTTTTTATAGGATCATTTGGCTACCATGAATTGTATGTGAATGGAGAAAAAGTTACTGATAATGTCATGAATCCAGTATCATCATACATGAAAAAAAGGATTCCGTATTTAACTTATGACATTTCAGATAAACTCAAAAAAGGTGATAATGTAATTGCTATTTGGCACGCTGCAGGTTGGGCACGTTGGAGACGAATTAGAGAGTATAGAAACATTCCTTTTGTATTTAAAGCACAAGCTGAAATACAAACCAGTATAAATCAAATGACACTTAGTACCGATGAAACCTGGAAGTGCAAAAAAAGTCACAGCGAGTATTATGGCGATTGGGATATTTTGCGTTTTGGAGGAGAAACTATTGACGATAGAAAACGAGAGGACAATTGGAATACATCAGATTACGATGATAGTAACTGGATGAATGCTATTGTTTACAATCACAACATGCTTAATGAAAATATACCAGAAGGGAACAACATAAGCTTTGCACTAAATAGTATAAAAGATAGAGAAGTTCGTGCATTATATAGTCCAATAACGGCTAAATTAAGTGCACAAATTGTAGAACCTCAAGTAAAATTTAAAGAAGTAAAACCTATAAGTATATCATATAATAAAGATGGTAGTTGTCTTATAGATATGGGAGAAAATTATACAGGCTTCTTCGAAATAGAATTATATAATGGAAAAGAAGGTGGTGCCGTTTATTTTGAAATAAGTGATCAATTAGGTCAAACAACCAGTTGGAATCAAAAGAGTAAATACATTTTCGGTAAATCTGGAAAAGGAAAATTCCAAAATCGATTTAATGTCGCTGGTGGACGATGGGTTACCGTTTATGGTTTAAAATATGAACCCAAAATAGCAGACGCTAAAGGATACGTTGTAACCAATAACCGAAAGCAAATCAGTAAGTTTGAATCTTCTAGTAAACAACTCAATCAAATTTATCAAATTAATTTAAATACCTATTTAGCAAACACAATGGATGGTATCTTGGTAGACTGTCCTCATAGAGAACGTCGTGGTTGGGGAGAAGTTACTGTAGCGGCCATGTACGGAGATGCGTTGCCCAATTTTGAAAGCGGTGCCTATATGGATCAGTATTTACAATATACCAGAGATGCTCAGTTGCATGATGGTCAAATCAGGGGTGTTATAAACGAAGAAGACCGTCCGTTTTTAATGTGGAAAGCCAATAGTCCATTAACGGTTTGGGAAACTTACAGAATGTTGGGAGACAAAAAGGTGCTGGAAGACAACTATGAATCTATGCAAAAATGGATGAAATGGATGCTAGATCATTCTAATTTTGAAACGGGAGGCGCTATAAAAGCAGGAAAACAAGGCGCAAGAGAATTCCCTGGATTAGGTGATTGGTGTACACCACGAGGTAATTTTTGGACGAGCAGTAATTCGCCTGAAGCCGTTCATTTTAATAATTGTTTGTATGCTTTTATGCTAGATAATGCAGAGAAAATTGCAAAAGTGTTAGGCAAGAATGAAGATGCAAAAAAATATGCAAATTGGTTAAAAGTTCAGCGAGAAGCAACTCACAAACTATCATACAATCCAAAGACAGGAAAGTACGTAAAAGGCCAGCAAGTAGATCAAGCATTTGCACTACTGTCTGGAGTAACGCCAGCATCAGAAACGGAAAAAGTAGAAGCTGTTTTGGAAGATAATGTACTGTATAAATTTCCTTATTACGACACAGGTAGTTCAGGACAAGCATTATACACGCGTTATTTTATTGAGTCTGGAGAGCGAATGGATTTAATTTATGAATTACTTGAAGATAAACATCATCCTAGTTATGGCTATTTTATAGAGCAAGGAAAAACGGTTTGGCCAGAACGTTGGTCTGCAGTTGGAAACAGTCAGATACATACCTGTTACACAGGAATTGGAGGATATTTTATAAAAGGTTTTGGCGGAATAAGACCTAATCCTGAAAGTTTAGGAATGCAAAGTATGATTATAAAACCCGCACTAGTTGGAGATTTAACGTATGCAAATACTGAGTATAAATCTTTGTATGGAAATGTGATTGTAAATTGGACAAAGAAAGATGATAAAGCAAAATTTCATATTGAAGTTCCTGTAAATACAACAGCAAAAATTTATGTGCCAGCTACAGATAAAGAAAGTGTTAAAGAAGGAAATCAGTTGGCTGAAAATTCCAAAAGTATAAGTTATGTTGGTACTGAAAAAAATGCTGCCGTAAGTAATTATGTGATTTTTAATGTAGAATCTGGAATTTACAATTTTGATGTAACTGAGGTACCAAAAACAACATTCCCTGAACCACTAAATACCTTAGATAATCTAGCTTTAGTAGGTAGAATGAGTGCGTCATCTATGTTTATTGAAACAGAGAAACTTCCGGGTTTTGAAGCTTTTAAAGCAAATGATGAAGATGATGAAACGCGATGGTTATCTGCTAAAACTAAAAATCAATATTTAGAAGTTACTTGGGTAAAACCACAAACTTTTAATAAAGTTGTAATTAGTGAGTTTGATAATCAAATCATTTCATATAAAATTCAATATTGGGTTAATAATGAATGGAAAGATAACGCTAGCGGTACAAGTCGTGGTGCAAATAAAGAACATAGTTTTGATAAGGTTACATCAACTAAATGTAGAATTTATATCGTTGATTCAAAAAATGTACCTTCAATTAAAGAGTTTAAAATATTTAATATAAAATAATAATGTTAAATGTTGGAGTATTAGCTGTTGCAAGTATGGCTGTATATCAACTTGATAAATTTATTATGTATAACAAGGAGTTAATTTCTTCTGAAAAAGCAAGAAATTTAAATAATAAGCTTCAAAAATAATTTTTAAATAAGATGAATAAATAGCAAATACAATTAAATAAATTAATACAAATGAAAACAAAACTAGTATTTTTAATACTACTAACAAGCGTTAGTTTTATCTCAAAAGCACAATCAAAAAAATTAACAAACTCTATTATTGGCGAAAACGTTGTTTTTGAAGAAAAAGCAGGTCTTGTAGCTGTTGAAGCCGAATTCTTTTACAAACAAACTAAAAAGGATGTTAGACAGTGGTATCGGTCTTCTAAGTTTGAAAAACCTAATGTTGGAAGAGATGAAGATACATTGCACGTTTATGGCTCGAGTAACAATGCTTACCTAGAGATTTTACCAGACACAAGGGTAACTCATGATGATGAATTAATAAAAGGGGAGAATTTTAGCGACATTCCTGGTGTTATGGCTACGGTGCATTATAAAGTCAAATTTAATAATCCAGGACGTTATTATGTTTGGGCACGAATTATGAGTACTGGTGGAGAAGACAATGGTGTGCATGTAGGTTTAAATGGTGAATGGCCAGAAAGTGGGCAACGCATGCAATGGTGTGAAGGGCGTACTCATTGGACATGGGCTAGCAAGCAACGTACTAAAGAGATACATTGCGGTATACCTTACAATATTTATCTAGATGTTAAAAAAGCAGGTGTACACGATATCCAATTTAGTATGCGCGAAGACGGTTTTGAGTTTGATAAGTTTATTTTAACAAAGGATAAATTGTATAAGCCAGAAGGTAAGGGGCCAAAAGTGAAGGCTATTGGTCAGCTTCCTAAGCCATATGCAAGTGTCTCAGCTCCTATCATAAAAAAGAATTACTTTAAAACTATTGCAGAAGCTTTACCTGATAATAAATGGATTGCAGCACAACAATTTCCATCTGTAGGCACCGATTTTTATACCAACGGAAAAAATTGGATGGCTATAAACCCGAAAACGCATAAAAAAGCAATAACCAGTACAGCATTTAATTTCGAAAGCGGAACTTATGATATCGTTTTTGTAGGTGTTGGTGAAAATGATGGTAGCTCTACATTCCAAATATTAATTAACGGAAAAGAAATTGGCACATATCAACCACCTTTAACAGATAAAATGTTTGAAGAAGGTAAAAATTCCACAAAAATTTGGAAAAGTATCAAGCTGAAAAAAGGCGATAAAATTACCGTTAAAGCTGAAGTTGGAACTGATGGAGAAGAATTTACACGTGGACGTTGGGCAGGAATTGTATTTACTCCTGTTGGAAAAGGTAAAAAAATACTAAATGCCCCATCATCCTATTCTCAAGACTAATAAGACAGCAATAGCAATTAAAATTAATAGACTTAATAAAAATTTAAAAAATGAATAAAATAGCTTTTTTTATAATAGTGGTACTGTTAATAACGGAAACTGCATTTTCACAAATAATTAATCCGCCTCTTGGTCGTATAGCCGTAGTTGCAGATGGTAATTCTCCAGACCCCGATGATTTAGGGGGAACGGCTGTTACCCTGGCATTACTTCGTGCTGCGGGTCTAGAAGATAAATTGGTGCACTATTCGCATAGTTGCGATATCGTGCCCTCTAATAGAATTTCGAAGGCAGCAGAAAGAGAGCGTCATGCATTGATGCAAACCACTTGCGACGGTACAGCCAGACGCTGGGGAGGATTTGAGCATTTAACCTTTATTGATGCTAAATGGAATTTAGATAAGGCCATAGAAGATCTGGCAAAATCTATTAATGCATCTACAGCAAATGATCCGCTTTGGATTGTAGAAGCAGGAGAACCAGATTTAATAGGTTTAGCCCTAGATGCGTCTTTAAAGTCGAAACATAAATTTGTAAAGGTAATTACACATCATCCGGCAAACGACCAAACCGGAGAGTTTTATGAATGGGAAGAAATTCTAGAGTTTAATGTAGAAGAAGTACGTATTCCAGACCAAAATATTCTATTAAAAGTAGATGAAAAACAGTGGGATTGGGCGAAGAATCATACAGATCATAGGTTGAGCTGGGTTTGGTTAATGGGAAAAACAGCTGAGATTGATAACGTGGTTAAGTTTCAAAAAGGAAAATGGGACTGTTCTGATGCCGGCATGATATATTATTGGATAACAGGAGCTAATGTAAATGAAGGCGAAATTCAACCTGCAGTATATCAGGTAAAAGATATGCTATTAAAATACGTTAAAAATACTTCTGAAGAAAAAAATAAAACAAAACATTAAAATGAGTAAAAAAAAATCAAAAACTATTAAAGTTGGTCTTTTTGGTATTGGTTTAGATACCTATTGGCCACAGTTTGAAGGCTTATTAGAACGATTGGAAGGCTATCAAAAGCAAGTAGCAGACAGAATGGAAGGCTTTGGAGCGGAGGTGATTAATGTAGGTTTGGTAGATTCTCCCGTAAAAGCTAGAGAAAAAGCACTGGTTTTAAAAACAGAAGATATTGATATACTTTTTCTATATGTTTCCACCTATGCTTTGTCTTCAACAGTTTTACCTGTTGTTCAAAAATTAGGATGTCCTGTAATCATTTTAAACATACAGCCCGTTGCAGCGATAGATTACGAAAGCTTTAATAAACTAGGAGATAGAGGTAAAATGACAGGGGAGTGGTTGGCACATTGTCAAGCTTGTTCTGTTCCAGAATTGGCAAATGTTTTCAATCGTTCTGGTATTGATTATGAATTTATCACAGGCTATTTAGATGAACAAGAAGTTTGGGATGAGATTCAAGATTGGATAGATGCTACTCAAGTAGTCAAAGTTATGAATAATAATCGTTTAGGGGTTTTAGGGCATTATTACTGTGGTATGCTTGATGTATATTCTGATTTGACCAAACAATCTGCCGCTTTTGGAACACACATTGAAATATTAGAAATGTGTGAAGTGAAAAAGTATCGAGATGCTGTTACAGAAAATGAAGTACAGGAAAAGATTAAGGAATTCCAAAGTACATTTGAAGTTCTTGATGTATGCGAAGAAGTTGAGTTAATACGTGCCGCAAAAACATCGATTGCATTAGATAAGTTAGTAGAAAATCACAATCTAGGTTCTATGGCATATTATTATGAAGGAGAATCGGCTAACGAATACGAAAACATTGTAACCTCTGTTATCGCAGGAAACACCTTGTTAACAGGAAAAAATGTACCTGTTGCAGGAGAGTATGAAGTAAAGAATGCGCAAGCCATGAAAATTATGGATGCCTTTGGTGTAGGAGGTTCGTTTTCTGAATTCTATGCTATGGATTTTAATGATGATATTGTCATGCTAGGACACGATGGTCCTGCGCATTTCGCGATAGCAGAAGGTAATGTGCAATTGGTGCCGTTACCGGTTTATCACGGTAAACCTGGAAAAGGTTTGTCTATTCAAATGACGGTAAAGCATGGTCATGTAACCTTATTGTCTGTTGTAGAAGGAAAAGATGCTGTGTTTTTGTTGGTTGCTGAAGGCGAATCGGTCGAAGGTCCTGTTTTGCAAATAGGAAACACGAATAGTCGTTATCGCTTTTCCATAGGGGCACGAGCGTTTATGAACGAATGGTCTAAACAGGGGCCTTCTCACCATTGCGCTATTGGTGTTGGGCATATTGCTAATAAAATTGAAAAGCTAGGACAGATTCTTGGTCTTAAGGTGGTTAAGATTTGTTAAGATGTTATATATGAAAGGTCTCATCACAATAAAATTCATACCTGCAGTAAAGAGTATTTGTTTTGGATTAGTAATACTTCTTACTTCATGTTTGACAAATTCAAATTCCGGTGATTCCGAAAAGGCCTCCCTTCAACAAAATTTTAAAAATCCACCACATGAGGTAAGACCACAAGCATGGTGGTGGTGGCTTCAAACACCTACCAACAAAGAAGCCATTACGAGTGATTTGGAAGAAATGAAAGCCAAAGGTTTATCAGGGTGTATGGTTTTAGATGGTGGTGTCGGTCCTTTTGGCTCACACAAATGGAAAAAGAAAACCGTGATTGATACTACAGAAATCAGATACGAAATCACAAACGAATACAAAAACGGAAGCTTGAGTCAGCCTGATGATAAAATGGAAACGTGGTCAGCACCATGGCGAGACATGGTGCGATTTGCTTCCCTTGAAGCTGGAAGATTAGGACTAGACTTTGGTGTTTTCATTGGTCCTGCTGGATGTGCTGCGCCTTGGGTAACTCCAAATTATGGACAACAAGAGATCGTTTGGAGTGAACTATCGGTTGAAGGAGGAAATATGATAAACCAAGATTTTCCTAAACCAAATTTTCCTGTTCAAATCAAAAGACAACGAGAAAATCAAACGGTAAAAGATGCACAAAATGCCTTTTACAATGATATTGCTATTTTGGCTTTTCCTGATAAGAAAACGCCCTCGATAAACGAAATAATAAGCTTAACTGACAAGCTTGATGGAAAAGGCCATTTAAAATGGAATGCTCCCAAAGGTGATTGGCGTGTTATTCGATTCGGCTACCGCCCAACCGGACGTAATTTAGGTGGTGTTTTTTATATCGACCATCTAAGTAGAGATGCTTTTGATTTGCATTGGCAAAAAACCGTGGGAATCTTGTTAAATGAGATGAATCCTGAGGAAAGAAAAGCTTTTAAATATGTAGAATGCGATAGCTGGGAAGCTGGTGACCCAAATTGGACAAAACATTTTCCAGAAGAATTCAAAGCACGCCGAGGTTATGATATTGTGAAATACATGCCAGCATTAATCGGAGTAAACATTGAATCTGATGAAACAACTGAGCATTTTTTAAATGATTTTAGATTAACCATTAGCGATTTAATTTCAGAAAATCATTATGGAAGGCAGCAAGAGGTTGCACACGAACACAAATTAGAATCTTATGCCGAAGCTGCAGGACCTCATCAATACCAAGCCGATTTAAAAAAGTGTGTAAGCAAATGCGATGTAGCGATGGGAGAATTTTGGATGCCTTCGCCACACAGAGAAAAACCGAGTGGTAGATTTTTAGTGCGTGAAGCCGCAACTGCAGCACATACCTATGGCATCAAAAAAGTATTTGCTGAGTCGTTCACTTCGGTGGGGCCTAATTGGGAGGTTTCTCCTTTTATGATGAAAGCCGCTGCAGATCAGGCATTTTGTGATGGACTCAACTGGATTTGCTTTCACACGTTTTCGCATCGTCCGTCTGTTACTGATGTACCTGGTTTAACACACAGTGCAGGTACTCATTTTGATAGAACGAATACGTGGTGGAATCAATCAATGCCATTTGTAGACTATCTTTCACGTTGCTCTTACATGCTACAACAAGGTTTGTTTGTTGCTGATGTGCTGTTTTATAACGGACACGGTTTACGATTAGGAGCTGATGCATTTGAATGGGAGGACGGTATGAAAAACCCACCCGAGAGTTTGGGTTCAGGTTACGATTATGATAAGTGTAACGACGAGGTTTTGTTAAACAGACTAGAATTCAAAAATAACAAATTGGTATTGCCAGATGATATGAGTTATAAGGTTTTGGTTATTGACGAAAAAACGCCTGTATCACTACAAGCATTGAAAAAAATAGTGAAACTTGCAGAACAAGGCGCAACAGTTGTGGGTAAAATAGAATCCTCAATGTTGGGAAATACAGACGATCTTAGTGAGTATCAAAATTTGACAAAACGTATTTGGGGCAATCTTGAAAATGGGGAATATAAAATTGGCAAAGGGAAATTTGTTTGGAATAAATCCATAAGAGAAGTCTTAAAGAATCAAAATATTCTTCCAGATTTTGAATGTACTGGTTTAAGTGATGTAGGGGTTATCGATTATATCCACCGCAAAACTGAAGATACCGATATCTATTATGTTTCAAGTAAATGGCAACCTGTTGAAAAAGTAGCCTGTACTTTCAGAGTGAGTGATAAACAGCCAGAATTATGGAATCCTGTCACAGGTGAAACGCGTCTTTTAACCAATTTTAAAGTAGAAAACGGACAAACCATTATCCCTATGGAGTTTGGACCGTCAAGTTCTTATTTTGTTGTTTTTAAAGAGTCAATATCACATCAAAATTCAGTTTCAAATTGGCCTAAATTTAAAACAGTTCAAAATATTGAAGGGGCGTGGGATTTGAGTTTTGATAAGAATTGGGGAGGACCAGAAACCATCGTTTTTCCAAATTTATTAGATTGGTCGAAACACGAAAACACAGGTGTTAAATATTACTCGGGTACTGCTGCCTATCGTAAAACTTTCGATATGATCTCTTTAAATGAAAATCAAGAGCTTTACCTTGATTTAGGACAAGTACATGAGTTGGCTCGTGTTAAAGTAAATGGTGTTGATCTAGGAGTTACTTGGTCAAAACCATACAGAGTAAACATTACATCGCATGTAAAGTCAAAAGGCAACACTTTAGAAATAGATGTTGTTAACCTTTGGCCAAATCGTCTTATTGGTGATGCCTTTTTTTCAGAAAAAGAGCAATTTGCTAAAACCAATATCAGAAAGTTCACTAAAGCAACACAGCTTCTGCCTTCTGGATTAATTGGGCCTGTACAAATTTTAACAACAAAAAATGATTAATTTTTCTTGATGATGAAACGATATATTCCAATTCTAATGTTATTTGTTTTGACTATTTCTTCTTGTAAAAAAGGAGACGAAGCATTTATAACTCCTGAAGGATACGCCAATTTAAAAGAAGGGTTTATAAATCCACCTGACTCAACAAAACCAGGAATATATTGGTATTTTTTAAGTGGTCATATTTCCAAAGAAGGGATAACGAAAGATTTAGAAGCCATGAATGCTGTTGGTATTGGTGAGGTTTTTATAGGTGATATATTTTACATGCCTCCTTCAACCAATCCTCATGGATTAAGTTATGATACACCAATGGGAAACACGCCTTCACTGAGCGAAAAATGGTGGGATTGTATGCGTCATGCCATAAGTGAAGGTACGAGATTAGGTATGAATATTAGTTTTTTCAACTCACCGGGGTGGAGTCAATCTGGTGGGCCATGGGTAAAAGAAGAACAGGCTATGCGCTACTTGACGTATTCTGAAACAGTTGTTTCTGGTGATAAAAATATTGAGATAGCACTAGAAAAGCCAAAAGAATTTTTTCAGGATGTATCGGTTTTAGGGTACCCTATCCATCAAAAGCATACAGCTACTCCTAAAATCAAAGTTTTAAATTGTAAAGCTTCGTCATTAAAAAACTTGCTCGATCAAAATAAATCCACAGTAACCACTTTTAATAACAATGGGCAAGAACCTTTAATCTTAGAGGTTTCATTTGCTACCCCTATAACAGCAAGAAGCCTTACGGTTAGCCCAACAAAAATGCACTTTAAATCGAATATTGAAGTCCAAGTCTTTGAAGATGGAAAATTCAAATCCGTAAAGAAAACGCTTTTTGATCGTGCTTTTAGTTTGCCTGGGCGTGGTCCTATACCAGATGCAGATATGATTATGGCATTGGATAATATTGAAGCTCAAAAAATCAGAATTGTAATGGACAAAGTGCCTGCTAATTTTGAATTAACAGGTATTCATTTTTCCGAGATTTATAAAATTGAACATGGGAATGAAAAATGGCTCAATAAAATGGCCAATAGAGGTGTTCCTGGATGGGAAGTATTTCAATGGAAAACACCGGAATACAGTGAGCAACAAGGCCTATTGAATACAGATGAAATTATAAACTTAACCGAATATTTTGATGGTACTGTTTTAAAATGGGATAATGCACCTGCAGGACAATGGAAAATTCTGCGCATAGGAATGACCCCTACAGGACAAACTAACCGACCAGCAACCCCAAATGCGCGCGGACTTGAAGTGGATAAATTGAGTAAAAAAGCTTTGCGTTCTCACTTTGATGCTTACATGGGAAAAATGATAAAATCCATGACTGCAGAAGAGCGAAAATCTCTAAAACGTGTTATTGCAGATAGTTACGAAACAGGGCCTCAAAACTGGACAGATGATATGAAGGAATCATTTGAAAAAACCTATTGCTATGATCCTATACCTTGGCTGGCAACACTTACAGGAAACATAGTCAATTCTGCAGAAGAATCTGACCGTTTTTTGTGGGATTTACGTCGATTAATAGCAGATAAGGTTGCCGATGAATATGTGGGTGGGCTTAGAGAAATCTGTGAAGAAAATGGTGTTTCTATGTGGCTTGAAAATTATGGGCATTTTGGTTTTCCTTCTGAATTTTTAAAATATGGTGGTCGCGCCGATGAAATTGGTGGCGAATTCTGGATCCATCGTCAAGGTCCCGAATCTAAACTTGCCGCATCTGCAAGTCATATTTATGGTAAAAACCGAGTTTATGCAGAGTCTTATACTTCACGCGAAGTTCCTTTTTCTGTAAGTCCTGTTAGGTTAAAGAAATCAGGAGATTGGAGTTATACACAAGGCGTGAATCAAGGTATTTTGCATGTATATATTCATCAGCCATATGAAGATAAATTTCCGGGTATGAATGCCTGGTTTGGAACAGAATTTAATAGAAACAACACTTGGTTTGCGCAAAGTAAAGAGTGGATTACTTACCAACGTAGAAACTATTTTCTATTGCAACAAGGCAAGCATATGGCCGATGTTTGCTTTTATATTGGTGAAGAGTCTCCTAAAATGAGAGGATGGGTAGATCAAAATATATCTGCTGGCTATGAATATGATTTTATCAATGCAGAAATCATTACAGAGCAAACTAAAGTAGAAAACGGTAGATTGGTTTTACAAAGTGGTGCCAACTATGGCGCATTGGTATTACCTCCTTGGAATACTATGCGCCCTGAGGTGTTGCGAAAACTTAAAGATTTGGTTGAACAAGGTCTTACTTTAATAGGAATACCACCCGAAAAATCTCCAAGCCTTCAAAATTACCCAAATTGTGATATTGAGGTAGCGCAAATGGTTAAGGAATTATGGGGTGACACACAACCAAACGCTATAGACTTTTTCCATCATAAATTTGGCAAAGGAAACGTGTATGCCAACGGAAATATCAATGAGATTTTAAACAAACATCAGGTCTATGAAGATTTGATATTCCCTGATTCATTAAATGTAAAATGGGTACATCGCAAGTTAAAGGGAGCAGACATTTATTTTATAACCAATCAAGGAGATACCAAAGTGACTTTTGATGCTTCGTTTAGAATTACTGGAAAAAGTCCAGAGCTTTGGTCTGCACTTGATGCTACATCTCGTAAACTACCTATATATAGTAATGAAGGAGAGCGTACCATTGTTCCTTTAAGTTTTGATGTGAATGAAAGCTACTTTATTGTATTTAGAGCGCAAGGTCATGGAACAAAGAAAAACCTATCAGTAGCACAAAATTTCGTAGCGGAAAAACCATTGAAACAAATAAGTTCATTATGGGACATTCAATTTAAAAATGAATGGTTAGAAACCGATTTCACACTAAAAAAACAACCCTTATTTGATTGGACGACTTCCTCTGATGAAAAGATTAAATATTTCTCTGGCACTGCAACGTACACCACTTCTTTTGAATTATCAGAGGAGGAAGCTAAACAATCTATTGCTTTAAACTTTGAAAATATCGGTACGATAGCAACTGTCAAACTCAACGGCAAAGAACTTGGAACACTTTGGATAACCCCTTATCGCATTTCAATTGAAAATACTGCTATCTCAGGTACAAACACACTTGAAATTGATGTTACAAATAATTGGATGAACCAAATGTTGTGGCAAAACAAGAAACCTCAAGACGAAAGAGACACATGGGTGCTGGCAAACACCCTTGAGAAAATGCCAAATAACGGAATCATGTCCTCTGGGATTTTTGGTAAAGTATGGATGTCAACTAAAAATAATGAATAAAATAACTACACAATATGATCAGTAATCGAGTGCTCAATAAAAAAATTAGAAGTATGGTAAGTAAAACCATTTTTGTAGTGTTGTTACTTAGTTTGTTTGTGTCAACTTTTCAAGCTCAAAATGCGTCTCTTGAACAGAATTTCCAGAACCCTCCGTCAGATGCAAAACCACAAACTATTTGGTTTTGGATTAATGGAAATGTCACGAAAACGGGTATAACTGCTGATTTAGAAGCCATGAAAAATGTAGGCATTCAAGGCGTAATTATATTTAATGTGAGTTTAGGAAATCCTAAAGGTGTGGCGCCTTATTTAAGTCCGCAGTGGCTGGAACTCTTTAACTATGCTGGATTGGAAGCACAACGTTTGGGGCTTGACCTAGGTTTTCATAATGGTGCTGGTTGGTCATCATCTGGAGGACCTTCCATTACCCCAGAATATGCCATGCAAGAACTGGTTTATACGGAAACGATACATCAGGGAGCTACAATATTTAAAGGTAAGTTAGAACAACCTGAAACCAAATTAGGGTTCTACAAGGATATTGCTATACTGGCTTTCCCAAAACCCAAGAGTGATGTACGTATTGATGAATTAGAAATAAAAACCCTTTTTCATAAAGTTCGCAGTCATTTAAACCCTGATGATAAGCCTATTACTGATTTGGCAGTAGTAAAAAAAGGAGACATTATTGATTTAACATCGAAGCTTAACAGTGATGGTCTTTTAGAATGGCATGCACCTGCAGAAGAGTGGATTATTCTAAGAATGGGACATACCCCAACAGGTGAAATGAATCGTTTTCCTAGTGATGGCGGTCGTGGTTTAGAATGTGATAAAATGAATAAAAAAGCGGTTGATGTGTTTTGGGATGGCAGCATTAAACCCATACTAAAAAAATTAGACACGCTAATTGGTATCACTGTTAAAAGATGTCATATTGATAGTTATGAAGTGGGTACCACAAATTGGACTTCTAATTTCGCTGAAGCATTCAAAACACTTCGTTCTTATGATTGTTATTCATATTTGCCCACTTTGGCTGGTTATTACGTCGAGAGTGGAGAAGAAACAGAGCGGTTTCTTTGGGATTTCCGTCGTACGATAGGTGATTTAATCGCTGAAAACTATTATGGGCGTTTTGCTGAACTCAGTCATAAAAACAACATGTTTCTTTCTATTGAGCCTTATTGGGGCCCCTTTGATAATATGCAAGTTGGAGAAAAGGCAGATATGGTTATGTCTGAGTTTTGGAGCGGAAGTCTTGCCTTTTTTGACTCGCCTAAATTTGTTGCCTCTATTGCCAAATTAAATGGAAACCCGATTGCTGAGGCAGAGTCTTTTACAGGAATGGGAGGTTGGGATCAGCACCCAAGTACGCTTAAAGCCATGGGCGATTTAGCATGGGCACAAGGTATCAATCGTTTTGTTTTTCATAGTTATGTACATCAACCTTGGGATGTAGGTCCTGGGTTGACTTTACAGGTTTTTGGAACCGACTTCAACCGCTTAAATACGTGGTGGAACCAAAGTAAACCCTTTGTGGATTATATCAGTAGAGGTCAGTTTTTATTACAACAAGGCACCTCTGTAGCCGAAGTATTAGTGTTTACAGGCGAGGCATCTCCCAATGACGCCTTATTAATGCCGGAAATAAAGGCATTAGGATATGATTATGACGTGATAGGGTCTAACAAGATAAATTCATTAACGGTTAGGGAAGGTTTATTGTGTACATCTGTTGGTGAAAAATACAAAGCTTTGGTGTTGCCTTCAACCGATTGGATGACACCAGAAATGCTTGCTAAAATTGAAGAACTTGCGGTAAATGGAGCGTTAGTTGTTGGTTCTAAACCTAACAAATCTCCAAGCCTTAAAAAATATCCTGACTGTGATGAAGATGTTGAACAAACGGCTAATAAATTATGGGATAAAGGACTCGTAAAAGCGCATTCAATTGTAGATGTTTTGAAGAATGGAACACGGCCTCCCGATTTTTCTATTGAAGAAGGACATCGTGAATCTGTAGATTTTATTCACAGAAAAACAGAAGATACTGACATTTATTTTGTAGTAAATTCTAAAAAAGAAAGTCGAGAGTTAGCCTGTCGTTTTCGAGTATCAGGAAAACAACCTGAGCTTTGGAATGCCGAAACCGGAGAAGTAACTAAGGCCACAATATGGCAGAAAAATGATGATGGTACTACAACAGTGTCGATAACGTTTGAGCCAGAAGGTTCTGTTTTTGTGGTTTTTAGAAATCCGACACATTCAGATCAAAATATTGTAAATGCTGAAATGAAGTTAAAAAACCCAGTGGTAACGTCACTTTCAAACTTGAAAATTATTAAAGCGGAATACGGCACATTTTTACCTGATGGTTTGGTTGATGTGACAGATGTGGTTGCAAACAGGATTCAAAATAATGGATTGAATATACACGCGACAAGAGAACTTTCTAAAGGTGATCCAGCTCCTGGTTACAAAAAGGAATTACGCATTCAATATGAAATTGGAGAAGCGGTATTCGAAAAAAATGCCATGGAAAAAGAATGGCTAGAAATTGACGCTCCTGTTAGTGGTAAACTAGAAATCTTGAAAGCTGTATTTGGTAAGTTTGAAAGAGGTGTTGATGGCATCCCTCCAAACAAACCTGTTTTTGATGTCACTGAAAATGTAAAATCAATGATGGCTTCAGGAGTCTATGAAATACCAGTAAATGATAACTTCCTCGAAGGTAAAGAAATTAATACAAAGAAAGCCTTATGCGTTATTTATACCACTAATGATGAGGAGAAAATTGTTACTGTTTCCAATGGAGGTATATTAAAATTGACCCAAACTATATCAGAACCAAAATTAGTATTTGAAGATGATAAAGTGAATTTGGTTACGCCCTTTGCTGGTGAAATGACCTATGAATCTTCAAACGGAAAAACCAAAACGTTAAAAGTAAAATCAGTTCCAGAACCTATTGAATTGACAGGGAATTGGAACGTGAGTTTTCCTTTGAAAGATAAAGCTGTTTTAGATAAAACTTTTAAGAATTTGACTTCATGGTCAGATGCCTCTGAAGAAGCTATTCGTTATTTTTCGGGGACGGCCAGCTATAAAAAGGAGTTTCAAATCCCTGCAAAACTTATAAAATCATGTTATTCTTTAGAATTAGATTTAAGTAATGTTAAAGTAATTGCTGAAGTGATTCTCAATGGAAAAAATCTAGGAATATTATGGAAAGCCCCTTACAGAATAAATATTGATAACGCTATTGTAAAAGGCACCAATACATTAGAGGTAAAAATCACTAATCTTTGGCCTAATAGACTAATTGGAGATGAACAATTACCACTGGATTATGAGCGGAAAGGTCCGCAAATAATACAATGGCCTGAGTGGCTTTTAAGTAATACTGAGCGTCCAACCGAGCGTGAAACACTTGCTGCATTTAAACATTGGCATAAGGATTCAAAATTGTTGCCATCAGGTTTATTGGGACCAGTGAAAATTGTGGTTTCTAAAGTAAAGGTTTTAAAGTAGCTAATTCTTTAAAAATGAAACGGTTAGGGTTTTTCGAATCTTAGAATTTTTAAAAGATAAATTAGTGGCATGATGGTACAGGACGTGGTAATTAATTTTAAGGTTTAAGTTTGAAATTTAGTTTAAATTACAAAGATGAATAAAGTAGTATTTAGGTTTGCTCTGTTGCTCTTAAGCGTTATAGTTCAAAGTGCATGTAGTCAACAACCTACTAATATAATCATTATAAATGTAGATGATTTGGGTTGGAAAGATGTAGGTTTTATGGGTAGTGAATATTATGAAACTCCCAACATAGATAATCTGTCTAGTTTAGGCATGGTATTTACAAACGCGTATGCATCTGCATCTAATTGTGCCCCTAGTAGGGCTTGTTTAATGACAGGACAGTGGACACCACGCCATGGGGTTTATACAGTAAGCCCTTCAACAAGAGGTAAAGCTAAAGACAGAAAGCTTATTCCCATAAAAAATACACATACGCTGTCGCCAGCACATGATATTCTGCCTGAAGTTTTACAAAGTAATGGGTATGTAACTTGTCATGCAGGGAAATGGCATTTAAGTGATAATCCTTTAGACTATGGTTTTGATGTGAATATTGGAGGTGGACACAATGGGTTTTCTAGAAGCTATTATCCACCTTATAAGAATGTGAAGATTGAAAAAGGTAATAGCCAATATTTGACGGATTTGGTTATGGAAAATGCTTTAAGGTTTGTAGATACCGTTCAAAATCCATTTTATCTTAACTATTCGCCTTACGCAGTTCATGTTCCTATAAAGGCAGTAGATAGTATTGTACCTAAATATGAAAAAAAATCTCCTTGGAATGGTCAAGGTAATGCTCAGTATGCTTCAATGGTAGACAACCTTGATAGAAATATTGGTTTACTAATCAATAAATTAAAAGAAAAAAATCTTTTTGATAATACACTTATTGTTTTTACTTCAGACAACGGAGGTTTGTATGGCATAACTAAACAAAAACCATTAAGAGCAGGAAAAGGTAGCTATTATGAAGGTGGCATTAGAGAGCCTTTTTTCTTTGCTTTAAATAGTAAAATTAAACCAAATACTAAAAGTGATGTTCCAATAACCAATTTAGATATTTTTCCAACGGTCTTACAATATGCAGGAGTTGATGCGAGTACACTTCAGTTAGATGGAAATAGTTTAGCACCCGTTTTAGAAGAAGAAGTACAGGTGTTTGAACGTCCTTTGTTTTGGCATTTCCCCATTTATTTGCAAGCTTATAATGTAAATGATAATGAAAATCGAGACCCTTTGTTTAGAACGCGTCCTGGATCTGTGGTAAGAAAAGGAGATTGGAAACTTCATTATTATTTTGAAGACAATGGGTTAGAGTTATATAATTTATCCGAAGATATTGGAGAAAGAAACAATCTTGTAGAAACAAATCCTGAAAAAGTAGAAGAACTATTAAACCTTCTAAAAAAATGGTGGAAAAATACCAATGCGCCAATTCCAAAAACTAAAAATCCAGAGTACATAAGTAAACTTTAATAGTAAATTATATATTCAAAAATTATGCAAGCAATATTAGGCGTTTTATTTCATTCATTAGGGGGTGTAGCCGCAGGTAGTTTTTATATGCCTTATAACAAAGTAAAAGATTGGGCCTGGGAAACCTATTGGATGGTTGGGGGCGTCATGTCGTGGTTAATTGTACCGCCAATTGCTGCGTGGTTAACGGTACCTGGATTTGCAGAAATCATTGCATCTAGTTCTAGTACAATTGTTGGTTTTACTTTTTTAATGGGATTGTTATGGGGCGTAGGTGGCTTGTCTTATGGTTTAGGGGTTCGATATCTAGGTATGTCGTTAGGGAACTCTGTTGTTTTAGGGTTTTGTGCTGCATTCGGTGCTATAGTTCCATCTATTTATTACAATATAAATCCTGAGGAGGGAAAAGTATCTTTTTCAGATATGCTAGCAGATTCAGGAGGGCAAATTGTGTTACTTGGGGTTTTGGTTTGTGTCATAGGTATTGCTGTATGTGGAAAGGCTGGTGTCATGAAAGAAAAGGAATTGTCAGAAGAAGAAAAAAAGAAAAGTGTTTTAGAATTTAATTTGGTAAAAGGATTAATAGTTGCTGTCCTTTCAGGTATTTTGAGCTCTTTTTTTAGTTTTGGGATAGAAGCAGGAAAACCCTTAGCAGATGCTGCTGTAAAAGCTGGCTATGATCATTTATATTCAAACAACGTCACATTTGTTGTCATTCTTTGGGGGGGATTAGCTACTAATTTAGTTTGGACCACCATGCTGAGTATTAAAAATAAGTCCTATAAAGACTTTGCAAATTCGAGTACGCCTATTAGGAAGAATTTAATGTTTTCGGCATTGGCAGGAACCATTTGGTTTTTGCAATTTTTCTTTTATGGTATGGGCGAAAGCAAACTAGGTAATGGAGCCAGTTCCTGGATATTACACATGTCCACCATAATTCTAACGGCGAATCTTTGGGGTATTTACCGAAAAGAATGGTTTGGTGTAGCTAATAAAACGAAATGGACTATTGCAAGTGGAATACTAGTAATTCTTTTATCTGTGGTTCTTGTTGGCATTGGGAATTCTATTTAAATAGGCTTTTATATTTTAATCGGTACAGTACAGGATACTGCTAGTTGTGGATAACCCTATTTTTACTTAATTGAATCAATAACAAAAAATATGTTAAAAAATTTATTTTGTTTTAGCTTATCAGTACTAATCTCAGCATCGGTATTTGCTCAAGGTTATCCTTTTAGTTTGCCATCTAATATGGAGGCCACTATTAATGTAACGTCTTCATCAAAAGAAGTGTATAATAATTTATTGCTTGGAACAAATACACATCATTTTTCAACCACAAATGAGAAAGATTTAATAAACAAATTAAAACCTATAACCATAAGGTTTCCACATGGTTTATGGTCTAATTGGTATGATTGGCGCCGTGATGTTACTCGGCTTTTTGGAACAGAAACCTTTCAGTACGAACAAGGAGTGAATAAGACTATTAAAACAAAAACAGTGGATCTTTTAGCGAGTATAAACACATTTGATAATCTTGATATTAAAGTTGGAATAGAAGGCCTCACAAGTTTAAATGCAAGCAGAAAATCAACAACAGGCAAGGGGTTTGATATGATGTGGACGTTTAATATGAGTGCAGATGGTACGGATTTTAATAATGGATGTCCAGAAACCATGGCGCGATACGATGATTTGATTGTTAGGGGTTTTGAAGTAAAAGCGGTTGAAATGGGTAACGAGTGTTTTTATCCAGGGCAAAGAAGCTCAATCATTCCAAACGCAGAAGACTATATTGCTAGAGCAAAATCCATGTCTGCAGCGCTTAAAGCAAAAGACCCGAATATAAAAGTATCTATACCATTGTTGAGAAGAGACAATTGGGCTAATCCTAATTGGAATACCGATTTAACCCAAGACCTTACTTATTTTGATGCGGTAACGGTGCATACTTATGTAGGTTCAGATCCTGATGATGCTGCCAATAGCAACGAAGCTTTTGGTACGGCACTTACGGCACGTAAACACTTAGGGAATTCTATTTATGATTATGCGCATCAAGTGGCACCAAATAAACCAATTTGGTTGACCGAGTGGGGTGTGAAATCCGGTGGTCCAAATGCGGTATCTGTTTTAGGAATGGCAGATTGTTATATTTTTATGAGTGAAAATCAAGATATTTTTGAGCGTGCCAATTGGTTTAGCGTAAATGGGAAATTAAACTCACATTACGTTTGGGAAACTTATATTTCTCCTAGTGGCGTAGAACGCCCAAGAATTAAGTATCCTTTAGAAAAAACACTGTTCGGGTCGGCATATGAAATCATACGTTTAGCACTTGAAAATACCACATTAATTGAAAGTGACGTACAAGTAGCAAACCTTGTAGATGGTGTAAAAGCGGTTAACGCCAGAGTGGTAATCAAGGATGGGAAAACTTCCGTTTTTGTTGTAAACCTTAGTAATCAAGATGTGTCTTTTCATGTGAATATAGATGGCGTGGCTTATACAGATACTGCAGTGCACAAAGCCATTGCGTTTTCTACAATGGATGAGGAAAGCGCTATGGGGATTGATGTGGATCCGTTAACTTTAATTAGTGATGGAAGTGAAAGTATTACATTGCCCAAATTTTCAATAAATATTATAGAATTATCTAACGCATCATTATCTACTAAAAGAATTGTAAAAGAAGATGAGATAAGCATATATCCAAATCCTAATAAAGGCACGTTCAATATAAAACTAACCCATGGAGAGGAAGTGCAGTATCGAATTTATTCAATTAACGGTGTAGAAAATCAAAAAGGAAAATTTGTATCTGAAAAAGAGATTCGCTTTGATATTAATCAAACAGGTATCTACATTCTGCAACTAGAGGGACGCAAGGGCATCTCAACCCATAAAATTGTCATTAGATAATTTTGTATATTAGTAGTGCTTGTGAATTTAATTAAAAACGCAAATAAGAAATATATAAAACGCTATCAAGTATTTTTAATGGTAGCGTTTTTGCTTTTCCTTAAATAACAAATAAAGCCTTATGCGTGATAGCACAGGATAGTATTATTAAAGTATTCAGGTACTTTCAACAATTAAAATTTTGAAGAAAAATATTCTAATTCACTCTAAAATAATGATAAAAAATAAATTTTTATTTCCCATTGCTTTAGTTGTATTGCTTTGCATGTCCTGCAATCAAGTATCAACGCCTATAACATCAATTTCTTTCGATAAACTGTTGGTTAATTCAAAAATAAATCCATCAACAATCGAGAGCGAACAACCATTATTTTCTTGGATTGCAGATGTTGAAGGTTTTAATAAATCCCAATCGGCATATCATATCTTGGTAGCATCTTCAGAAGATAAGTTAAACGAAAATGAGGCTGATGTATGGAATTCGGATAAAGTAACAAGTGGTGAATCCGCTTTTGTGAAATATGAAGGTAAGCCCTTAGAGGCGATGAGTACGTATTTTTGGAAAGCAAAGATTTGGGATGAGAAGGGTACGGTTTCGAAATGGTCTGAAGTTCAAAAATTTCAAATGGGATTAATGAATAAAGAAAATTGGGAAGCATCAAAATGGATTACTTTAAATAAAGACACACGAACTTCAGAACACCGCTTTAGAGGGTATAAAAGAGGTAATATGGAAAAATCTGTACCTGTTGATGGTTTTGCGGCTAGCTATTTTAGAAATGAGATAGACCTTAGTAAAGATATCGAAAATGCCCAAGTTTATATTTGTGGTTTAGGATATTATGAGTTGTATTTAAACGGGAAAAAAGTAGGCGACCATGTGTTAGATCCTGCGCCATCTAACTATGATAAGCAAGCCTATTATGTAAATTATGATATTACAGAACAATTACAATCTGGTAAAAATGCCTTCGGAATTATTTTAGGTAATGGGTTTTACGGGCAGAATATTTCTTGGAACCGAGACCCGGAATCAGAAAAAGGCACAGCTTATGGGCCACCAATTGTGCGTTGTTTGGTTAAGTTAAACTATACGGATGGTTCTGCTGAAGATTTTTATACAGATGAAAACTGGAAAGAAACTACAGGGCCAATTGTATTTAATAATATTTATGGAGGAGATACGTACGATGCGCGTTATGAAATTAATGGTTGGAATACTATAGGTTACAATGACGAAAAATGGGGGAATGCTAAAGAAGCATCTCCAAAACTTAAGAAAATAAGCGCACAGCAAATTCCAGCAATTAAAAAATTAAAGGCGTTTGAACCGCAAAATGTATTTAAGGCGCCAGATGGTAATTGGATTGTTGATTTTGGACAAAACATTGCTGGTTGGGTAAAATTAAATGTTCAAGAAAAAGAAGGGCAATTAATTGAAATCACAACAACAGAGGCTCTTTTAACCAATGGAAAAGATATTTTTCAAGGCTCCACTGGCGGAGGTGCAAACGGAATGGCTCAAATATATAAGTACGTCTGTAAAGGGGATGGCGTGGAATCTTGGGAGCCTAAATTTAGTTATCACGGGTTTCGATATGCAAAAATTGAAGGTGTTTCTAGGAAACCAGATGCTGATATGATTAAAGCGGTTTTAGTAGCTACAGATATTCAAGAAACAGGAAGTTTTACATCATCTGACGAATTACTAAACAAAATGCACAGCATTAGTAAATGGACGATTGTAGATAATGTTCACGGTATTCCTGAAGATTGTCCGCACCGTGAAAAATGTGGATGGTTAGGTGATGCACACGCATTTTGTGAATATGCTTTGTATAATTATGATATGTACGACTTCTACAAGAAATACATGGAAGACATCCGTACGCAAATGCGTCCAACCAAAGGACATAATAATCCGGAAATCAAGTTTCAAGTGCCTACTATGATTGCTCCTGGAAAACGTACATCTACTTATGCAAAAATAGATTGGGGTGTAGCAACCATGTATTTGCCTTGGTATAATTATATATACTATGGTGATGATGCTATTGTAAAAGAATATTACGAAGACATGAAAGGCTTAACCAATTTTTATCTAAACTATAAAGACGAAAATGGCATCATGCAAGATGGTATGGGCGATTGGTGTCCACCACTATGGGACAGACGTAAAAACCCTTCAGCTATGGAATGCGACCCAATTATTTCAGCAAACGCCTATTTCTATGATGTTTTAGGTATTATGGAGCGATTTGCAAAAATGAATGGAGATGCTGTTTACGAAGCCAAAATGAAAGAAGAAAAAGAAGCTTTAAAAAATGCATTCAACAAAGAATTTTTAGTAGGTATACCCAATACAAAACATAAATGGTATCAAAGTCAAACAGCTACTGTACAAGCACTACAATTTGATATGGTACCAGAAGCAGAAATTGAATCTGTAGTAAATGGTTTGGCTCATGATGTTGTTGAAGTTAAAGGCGGTCATCATTCAACTGGAATTCATGGAAACCGATACATATACACTGTTTTATCAAAATACGGAAAGGCAGATTTAGCATACCAAATATTAACGACGCCCGATTTTCCGAGTCAAACTTACGTCATGAATTCCGGATTCACTACATGGCCAGAGCGTCAATTTGAATGGGAAAAAATGGAAGGACCTACTAATTCATTAAATCACCCTATGCACAGTGGTTTTGCAGCATATTTCTTTGAATCTTTAGGAGGTATTAAATCCTCAAAAAATCAAGCAGGTTATAAAATATTTAAAGTAAATCCTGAGTATCCTAGTACCATTACAAAAACGGAAGTATCAGTTCCAACGCCTTATGGAGATGTTACTAATAAATGGACAACAAAAGATAAGGTGTTGAACATGAACCTTGAAGTGCCGTTTAACACGCAGGCTGAAGTTGTGGTAACTTCATCAGAATTAGAAAGCTTGAAAATTAATGGTGAATCGGTTATCTATTTTCAAAAAAATAGTACACTTGAAATAGAAGAAGGTGCTATAGTTTTAGGTTCTGGGAAATATCAAATTGAATACTCGAAATTTTAACGGCAAATAATGTAAAAATGAAAAATAAGAGTTTATTATTTGTAATTATAATTTTGATTTTCTCTTGTATAAATAATTCAAGAGAAACGAAAACGGTTTCAGCTGATGATAAAAAAATAAACGAGCCAAAGGTTGTTGAACAAATTCAAGTCGATTCTGTTTGGGCCACTAATGGAGTGGACTTTGATTTAAAGATCGTAGGAGATAAACAGTTTGTAGCTTATTTTGATAGAGACAGAATGATGACCGTCGCTTCAAGAGAAATTGGTAGTAGAGATTGGACAAAAAAGACGCTTCCAAATAAACTTATGTGGGATTCACATAACTATGTAAAATTAGGGATTGATGAGATGGGTTTTATTCATATTAGTGGGAATCAGCATGTACACCCATTGGCATATTTTAGAAGTACAAAACCGTATGATGTAACTTCTATGGTTGAGGTCAATAAGATGGTAGGCGAAGATGAGAATAGTGTTACATATCCCAATTTTTTTCATGATAAGAAAGGGAACTTATTGTTTTCGTACCGCTCAGGAACTTGCGGAAATGGTAATATTTTAATAAATCGGTTTTTAGCTAAAGAGCAGAAATGGGAACGGTATTTAGAGCAACCATTATTTGAAGGTATTGAAGCTAATGATGATCGAGCAGCATACCATAATTGGGTAAAAGATAGTCATGGAGATTTTCATTTTGCTTGGATTTGGCGTTGGACACCTATGGTAGAAACTAGTCATCATATTTGTTATGCTAAAACTTCGGATTTAAAGAATTGGGTAAATGCAGCAGGTGAAACTTTACAATTACCTTTTAAACCAGATGATGAGAAGGTTTTAGTAGATGCTACACCTTCTAAAGGAGGTATGCACAATAGTAGATATAAATTGATACTTACTAAAGAAAATAAACCCATCCTTGGTTATGTAAAATATGATGAGGAAGGTAACACACAGTTGTATCTGGCTAAGTTTATTAATGATGGGTGGGTTTCTAAAAAAATATCAAATTGGGATTTCCGTTGGAAATTTATAAAAGGAGGTGCTTTTATGTCTATTGGTGGTAAATTTAATTTTGTAGGCATTTCAGATGATAACTTATTGGCCATAGATTGGGAAACTGAGAAAGGAGAGTCTGGACGTTATAATATAGATTTGAAAACGTTGGAACATGCAGATAAAGTGGCTAAAATTCAACTTAAATATCCGGAAGATATCAGGAAAACGATCACCGATAGAGATGGCATGCTTGTTAGAATAGTATATGATAAAGGTGGTAATCAAGATGATGGTTCTAGATACCTACTTAAATGGGAAGCAAAACATGGAGGTTTTAGCCAACATGCTCCAGAAGTTATTCCAGAAGGACCGTTAAGCACATTAGTTTTATTAAAAATTCAATAAGCTAACTTTTCTAAATTCACTTTTATAAAATTGAACAAGACAGTTCAAGATACTATCAAATTCAATAAAATACTAAAATAACACCTTACAGTGCAGGATGCTTAATTATATTGAATTAATTAATATTACTCCCTTAATTAGAAAGCTTATAAAATGAAAAGTAGAATTACAATTGCACTTATTATTATTATTATTTTAATAGTTTCAACAGATGTGTTTGCACAAACAGCCCCATGTGATGGTACACTACCTTTTGAAGAGCAAAATGGTCTTTTAACTATTGAAATGGAATCTGGAGTTATAAATGATAATCGATGGCAAATTGCATTAGAAACTGTTAATGGTGAAGAAATCACATATTTACATTGGACAGGTCCTGAATCTTTTAACGCATTATCAGGTGCCCCCATTGTGTATAAAATAAAAATTAACAACCCTGGTACTTATCGATTTGCGTGGCGCATGCGAGTTGGATTAGGGACTAGTAAAGGTGAGCATAACGATGCTTGGTTAAAAATTGATGGCGAAGATTTTTACGGAATAAAAGATGGAGCTAAAGTATACCCAAAGCCAATGTGTAATAACGATTCAAGTTTAACGTGTGCCGCAGGAAGTTCTACTCAAAATTTCATAAAAGCTTTTGGGAATAGATTAGATTGGGGTTTTGTAACTAATACTAACGACCATGTGGCTCACAGAGTTTTTGTAACTTTTAATGAAGCTAAAGAATATACGATTACGGTAGATGCTAGATCCTCGTATTTATTTATTGATAAAATGGTTTTGCATAGAAACACGGTTTCTGGAAGTATAGCTTTTGATTTAAATAACCCAGAATCAAACTGTTATAACGCCTTGTCTACTGTTAAAAACGAGTTAGAGAAAATTAAAGTATATCCAAATCCTACTAAAGATTTTATTAATTTTGATAATTTGCCAGTTAAATCAAAGCTTGTTATTTCTAATATTCACGGTGCTATAGTAAAAACAATAGAAACGGTTTCAAAAAAACAGACGATTAATATTAGAGATTTGAAAAGTGGTATTTATTTTATTAGTAGTGGTGGTGCTAATTCTACTTTTACAAAAAAAATTGTTAAAATATAGATACAAATTATTGATAAAAATATCACGTTTAGTAGTTGTTCATGCCCTGGTTTTAGTGTGTGCATTATCCTGTAAATCAAACACAAAAAATGAAGATGTAAACGATTCAATATCTATAAATCTAGTTAAAGTCCCAACAGGAAGCTTTGGAGACCAAGGAGACGGTACATATATCAACCCAATATTAAATGCAGATTATCCAGATTCAGATATCGAGCAAGTTGGAGATACCTATTACATGATTACATCAAAACAACACATGTCACCAGGGATGCCTATTCTAGAATCTAAAGACATGGTAAACTGGACTAATGTGGGGCACGTGTTTGAAAGTTTATCATGGGCACCAGAATACAATTGGGATAGAATGAACGGCTACTCTTTTGGTACTTGGGCAGGCGATTTAGCGTATCACGAAGGCACTTGGTATTGCTACCAAATAGATTATCAACACGGATTAATGGTTACAACTGCTAAGGATATAAAAGGGCCGTGGACAAAACCAGTTTTTATGTTGCCTAAGGCCAAAGTTCTAGACGACCCAGCTGTTTTTTGGGATGAAGAAACACATAAAGCTTACGTAATAATTAATACAGCAGGTAAGCAAAAAGCAGCAAGTAATAAAATTGAAGGCAACGAAAATAGAATTTACGAAATGAGTTGGGATGGAACAAAAATCCTAGGCGAAGGTAAATTAGTGTACACTGGCATGGGTGCAGAAGCTGCTAAAATTTACAAAATAGATGGCACTTGGTATATCTTTTTAGCACAATGGACTATGGGAGACAAGTCAACCAAACCAGGTGTTAAAAATCCTAAAAATGATAGAAAACAAATTGTATTACGTTCCAAAGAAAGTATCTATGGACCATATGAGGTTAAAACCGTTTTAGAAAAAGGAACAGCTTTTAATAATCGTAGTTGTAGTCAAGGAGGATTAATGCAAGCTCCAGGTAAATCATGGTGGTATATGCATCAACTCATTCAAAATGATGAGATTCCGTTCCAAGGAAGACCTCAATGTTTAGAACCTGTTACTTGGGTAGATGGTTGGCCAATAATTGGTATAGATGAAGATAATGACGGCATTGGTGAACCTGTAAAACAGCACAAAAAACCTATTGATGGTTATCCGGTTGTAGCTCCAAGTTCTGATGATGATTTCTCAAGTGCTAAATTAGGATTTCAGTGGGAATGGAACCATAACCCAAGAAATACACATTGGTCGCTTACAGAAAAACCAGGTTGGTTGCGTTTAAAAGCAAGTAAAGTATTGCCAAATGAAAAAGGCTACGGACCAAATATAAACGAATGGACAAACAACGATGGCTCAGATTCAGATTTCTGGAGAGCTTCCAATACACTAAGTCAACGTATCATGGGAATCACCACAGGTACAGCAGTTGCCAAGTTTGATGTTTCTGGAATGAAACCACATCAGTTGGCAGGCTTTGTAAGATATGGGGGCGTGTTTAATTTGTTAGGTATTGAGGTAGATGAAAACGGGAAAAAGAATCTGTTTTACATGAATCCTATGGCAGAAAAAACAGAAGGTCCAGAAATAACAGGGAATGATTTATATGTTAGGACATCAAATAATAGTAATCAAGCTACTTACGAGTATAGCTTCGATGGTGAAAACTTTAAATCATTTGGACCAACATTTACGATTGCTTTTGGAAAGTGGACGGGTGATAGGTTAGGTTTCTTCTCATGGAATGAAAAAGAAGACGCAGGATACATAGACGTAGATTGGTTTACCTATGATTACGATGGGCCAAAAGCGGCAAAGCTTTAAAGTAACTTATTCAAATAAAGGATTGGGCGTTCCCCAAAAAGGGTCGGGCTTTCACTACTCGCTCTCTACGAGGAGCTCAAACATACCATTCCCTAACGCGGGCAAAAGATAAATTATAGGTCTAAACATAAATAGAATATCTTTACAGAATAAAAACAATAATAAACATGCATCAGTCAAAAATATTCAGTTTACTACTGCTCTTTGTTTTTGGATGTCATAACAAAGCGCAAGTTCCAAAAGAACGATCTAAACCCAATGTGTTATTCATTCTGGTTGACGATTTAGGTTATCACGATTTAGGTGTAACAGGTAGCACCTTCAATGAAACCCCAAATGTAGATAAACTTGCAAGAGAAGGCGTTATGTTTACTAATGGCTATGCTTCAAGTCGTGTTTGTAGTCCATCACGAGCTAGTATTATGACGGGAAAATTCACAGCACGTCATGGTATTACCGATTGGATAGGTGCTAAGTCAGGAACAGATTGGAGAACAAGAAATCGTCATGACAAATTGCTGCCAGCCAATTACGTTCAAGCTTTACCAAAAGAAGATATTACCATTGCAGAAGCTTTTAAAAACAATGGTTACAAAACTTTTTTTGCTGGAAAATGGCATTTAGGAGGCAAAGGTTCTTATCCAGAAGATCATGGTTTTGATATTAATATAGGAGGTATAGATGCTGGCTCGCCACGAGGCGGATTTTTTTCACCTTGGAACAATCCAAAATTACCAAATAAGCAGAAAGGGGAAAATTTAACAATGAGGTTAGCCAAAGAGACAGCTAGCTTTATTCAACAGCACAAAGATTCTACCTTTTTTGCATTTTTATCCTTTTATGCCGTACATGCCCCAATACAAACTACACAAGCTAAATGGGCAAAGTATAGAGAAAAGGCGGATAGTTTGGGTATAGCCAAAATAGGTTATGAGATGGAGCGTGTATTGCCTATTAGAAGCGTTCAGGATAACCCAGTTTATGGTGGTTTAGTGGAATCAATGGATGATGCTGTCGGCTTAGTTTTAAAAGCTTTAAAAGACAATAGTATAGATGATAATACCATTGTTGTATTCACCTCTGATAATGGAGGTGTTGCTTCAGGTGATAATTATGCGACCAGTAACTTGACATTAAGAGGTGGTAAAGGCTACCAATGGGAAGGCGGTATTAAAGAACCCTTTTTTATAAAGGTTCCTTGGTTAAAAAATATAAAATCTACTGAAATACCTGTAATAAGTACCGATTTGTATCCTACATTGTTAGATTTGACAGGCCTACCTTTTATAGAAAATCAGCACATAGATGGTATCAGTTTGAAGTCCGTATTAGAAGGTAAAGATTTTAATTCTAATAGACCGTTGTTTTGGCATTATCCACATTATGGCAATCAAGGAGGCGAACCGTCATCAATTATTCAAAAAGATGGTTGGAAACTTATTCATTATTGGGAAGATGGGCGTGAGGAACTTTTTAGACTCCCTTCTGAAGAAAAAGATAATCAGAATATGATTTCTCAGCATCAAGAGATAGCCAAAAATTTAAGCAATGAACTACTATCTTGGTTGAAGGCAGTTAATGCACAGTATCCAACTACGGATGCCGAATTTAATCCACATAAGCGCAAAAAGCGTTTGCAAAAGCTTGTTAATAAAAAATTACTAAATTTAGAAAAACAGAGGTTGGAAGTATTATCTCCAGATTTTAAACCCAACAAAGATTGGTGGGGAAGTCAGATAACCGTTGATTAATTTAATGGCGATGAAAAATATTTATTTTTCTTATTTAAGTATTTTATTAGTTGGTTTTCTTATTGCTTGTGGAACAAAGTCTAAAAAGAAAGATGACAGTAAAAATGAATTTATTTCAATTTTTAATGGTAAAAATTTTGAAGGTTGGGAAGGGGATCCAACATACTGGCGTGTTGAAAATGGTATTTTAACAGGTGAGGTAACACCACAAACCATTCTAAAACGAAATTCTTTCATTATTTATAAAAAGGAACAACTTGAAAATTTTGAGTTAAAACTGGAATACAAAATTACTAACTCAGGAAACAGTGGTGTAAACTACAGAAGTGAACTTATAGAAACTATGCCGTTTGCCTTAAGAGGATATCAATGTGATATTGATGGCAAAAATAAGTACACTGGTCAGAATTACGAAGAGAAAAAAAGAACCACATTGGCTTATATGGGAGAAACTGTAACTATTCCGGAGATGCCAGATAGCATACCAAAACAAAACATACGTAAAAATGTAAAGCGAAACTGCTGGCAAACAAGAACTATTACTAATACTAAATTAAAATCAGAGTTAATATCTAACATAGAGCCTAACGATTGGAATACCATACATCTCATAGTAAAAGACAATACAATGCAACATTATGTTAATGGTACACTGTTTAGTGAGTTGACTGATTTAGACCAAGCTAATAGGTCTACAAAAGGCTATATTGGTGTACAAGTACATGTTGGTCCACCAATGCAAATTCAATATAGAAAGATTCAATTGAAGCATTTGTAAAAAAGCATCAATTGTATAAACAAAATCAAGTTTTATACATGCTTGTTCTATTCGGAATTACTTCAGATAATTAAGGCTACTATCCATACATGACAGGGCGGGATAGTTTTTATGAATTTGAAACTTAAATTTACAATTCAAAAAAATGGTTTATGAAGCTTAAAATTAAAAAGAGTGTTTTTATTTTAACTACTCTACTTTTAATGTGTAATCTATTCTATACTTGTTCAGATTCAGATTCGGTTGAAGAGGAAATTATTGAAAATCCCGATCCAGATGATCCAGATGATCCGGAAGAACCTACTATTGATCCAAACAAAATAGTAACCATAAATACAGGGTCAGTTGTTGGTCAATTATATAATTTTTGGTCAACAAGACCTATGGTCAATCAAACCCGTTTTAATAGTGCGAATTTTAGAAATTCTATCGAGCCAATTAAGGACTATGTGAAAAGTTATAACATGGTTAGAGTCTTAGGAGGAAGAACAGATAACTTAAACAATTTTTACAAGGGTGTTGATGGATCAGGTAATATTATAACAGATTTTAGTCTTTTATTGCGTGATATGCGTGGTTTTATGCAAACCGGCTTTAAACCAAGAATAGTTTTAGATAATGTGCCTTGGGATATGAGTTTGCCTAAAGTAGTGGACACCTATGGGAATTCAAAACCACCAAATGATTATGACCTTTGGAGGCAATACATAAATGCGTTTTTGCAAACCTTGATAAATGAATTTGGTATGGATGAAGTAAAGACTTGGCGTTTTAGAGTGGCTACTGAACCTAATTATACACCCAATCACTGGAGAGGTACAAAAGATGATTATTTAAAACACTATGACATTACTGTAGATGAGGTGCTAAAAGTAATTCCAGATGCGATTATTGGTCCTGGTAATATGTTAACAGAAGGTAGCGCAACATATAATACTGAGCTAATTGATCATTGTGCTACAGGGACTAATTATGCTACAGGTGCTACAGGAACAAAAATGGATTTCTTCTGTTTATCTTACTATGAGAAAATCGACCAAAATACTGTGAATTTACCTGGGATAGTTCAATCATACAGGTCTAAATTAAATAGCTATTCACAATTTAGAGATATTCCATTTGATATTCAGGAATTTGGAATGCTAAGAGATGAAAATGGCGTAAGAGGAGTGAGTTTAACCGACGCGACAGAATTAGGAGCTAGTTGGTACGCTACTATTGCCGATATGGCATTTCAATATAAAATTACCGAGATATATGACTGGGGTCAGGAAATTGAAGCTAGCGACTTGCCTCAAGGAAGAAGAAATGTTACAAAAATGTTTCAGATGATGGAAGATGGCAATAGAGTAGAAGCTATTGATAATTTGAGTGGATATACGGGAGTAATACCTGTAATTAAGGGAGATATAATTTATCTTTTGGTATACAACCACAACCCATCAAGATCAAGTTCATCAAAAAGAATAGTTTACCCTAAAGTTGAAGGGGGACTTATTGCTGGTGGTACAAAATGGAAGATGAATGAATGGACGGTAGATAAAACACACGGAATTATGATGCATGAGTTGTACAAGGATGTAAGAGCTGCAGGTGTTGGGGAGAAAACAAATGGGAGAATTTACGGTAACAGACCCTCAGATAGATTTGAGGATGGGTGGAAAACAGTTTTAAGCACCAATCTTACTAAATATGAAAGTTTGGCAGAATTACCACAAACAATTACCGATTCTATAATTGAAAAAAAGGAAAGTTCTGTTATTCTAGAGGTTAATTTAGAACCGCATAGTGTGAAGCTTATAGAATTAATACCTCAATAATTAAATATGAGAATGAAATTTGTAAACGCCTTGTTTCTATTTTTTAGTAGGAATAGGCGTTTTTTCTTACATAAATAAGAACGAAGATAAAATGCATATTCCTGAAGAAGCAGAAACCAAGTACTAATTAAATCTAAATTGGAAATTCGTTAAACAAAGCCCTGAGAATGCTCAAGAATTAGGTTTTGGTGAGATGACTCATGGAGTACAAGATAAGGTCAGCATACCTTTAACGATGTAGATACTTTTGACAAATTATAGCCTTGGATATTATGAGATTGTAGACATAGATCAAGAAAAAGGATACTTAATTGATAAGGGAGTTAAAGTAAAAGAATACCATTAATTTCCTAAAATTAACCAATTTTCGTTGTTTGATTTCTCGTATTACCAGATTTAGTTAATTGAATAAATGTTATAACTACATAAATTATTGGAAAACCTTAACGAATAAAGAATATTGAATGATTCTTTTTTAAAATATGATACATTAGCTAATTTAATTCAAACCGCTCGCTCACACTTATAATTATTTATTGTTTTTCTACTTTGTTGTACGTAGTATTGGCCCACCTGATTTGTGCTCTACCACCTTTAACTCGATATGCGCCATATCTAATACCAGATTGTGTGCCTCTATCAGGTTCTGGAATATTCCAATTAAAAGCTGTTCCTCCAATTACCGCGTCGCAATAATGAATTTTTTTGGTACTATCATTAGGATCTTGTCTAAACCCTACCTCAAGCTCAATATTAACTTGTTCATTTTTATTTACATTTTTGAGAAAAACAATTTCTCTACCACTTCCTGATCCGCCACGAACTAAGATACGCTCCGCATATATATCGAACGACACTTGTTTATCTGCATCGGCACCTGTACCATAAACGGGCTTAGCCAGATACAAACAAATAGCAGGATCTGCTGAGCCACCACCACCGGTGTGTTTTCCTTTGGCCTGCATAATATAACTACCATCATTATTATCTCCAGTAGTATCACCTACTTCAAGGATTCTTACAATTCCAGTAAATCTTGCATAGCTTCCTATTCCAGTGGTTTGAGACCTACTTAATGAACGTTCTATTCTAGGTTGCAATGTGTTTGGCGCATCCATGTGATTAGAGCCGTCTGTTATGTTGTACACGCCCCAAAATTTTCCCAAAATAGAACTTTCCATGTAATTTGCGTAACAACTTCTATCATCAATAGTTCCCACATTAACGGGGTTTGGCAAATCATTTGACGTCCTAGTAGCATTTTCACCTTCTGGGTTGCAAGTAGTGTACGCACCTATATCTTCGTCAGTAACTGGAACAGGGTCAGGATCAGGATCAGGATCTTCTATTATTACTTCTACAATGTCCTCAGAGGGATCTTCATCAGTTTGACAAGAAAAGAAAGCAACAAAAACAAGTAATGTGGCTATTGATGTGAGTTTGTAAACAAACTTAGGTTTTTTCATAACTGTTCAGTAAAATTTTTTAACAAAAATAAAGCTTAGAGATATTTATGCCATCCTGTACTATGCTGATTGAAAACTATTTATCTAAATAATTTAAGATAAATAGTGAATTCTACATATTCTTTATTTTTTCTTAGTTTCTGGATTGTTCTTTACATAATTTTCTAAAAGTGTTTTTACAACTTGAAGACTACCTGCTTTTAACCATTATTAACATTAGCACCAGTAATCCAGTAAAGAATCATACCAGCATCAGAGCAATCCCATTTACCTTTTTGAAAATTTACAATATTATCAACCTCTGCAATGTTTCCTATAGTCTATATTAATCGTATACGAGGGTCTTTATGGCTCTTTGCCCAATCCCATTGTTCTATATCTAGTTTTAAATTTATGTTTTGGTCTGGTATACGAACTTCTTCAATACCAAAATCTAATATTTGCTGCCAAGTATAAAAACCCCCAGCATTATCGTTTGCGGGGTGATGTGTTACAACCTTAACATATTGATGCTTTTCTTTGGGTGTTCTTTTCAAGGCCATACCAATAATGTCGGGTTCACCAGCTTCTATAATCCATAAAGGGTCATCTGAATTAGAAGCGTTTATGGCCCAGCATAAATCATTGATTGTTTGTTCTTTTTTCCATATGCATCGTAAAAAGTAAGATGGTCAAACCCGCCCTAGCGACGCGCAGTCATATCGCAAGCTACTTGCATTAAATGGTGGCGTTCTTTTTCGGCTTTTTCCGAAATTCGGTCGTCGCGCACTAAGTCACAACTGTGTGAATAGTGGACTAGTCGATCTTCTAATCCTGAAGCGCGGAGCAAAGCAATACTTATGGCGGTGCCTCCTAAATCATCAGGATCGGGAGAATTGCCATCGGCAACAATGGCTATTTTTCCATTTGGTGGATTTATGTTTTGAGCAGTAAGGGTGCAATTAAATATTATTTAAAAAAAATAGGATTGATGATATTTTATTCATGTTTTTTTAAATTAGAGTATGATGTCAAAATATTATATAATCATGGTTTTATTCAGAAGTATAAGAAGAAGGAGCGTTTATTATTTGATTTCCTTTGCCTTTAGGTGTAAAGATTATACCAGCCCATCTTCCGCGAGTCCATTCATTGCCATCAGTTACAACTTTAGCTTCAACGTTAAGGCTGTCTCCTTTATTTAATATTACATTTTGCCAAACAGCATTGAATTTACTGCCTTCTTCAAAAAGGTAGGGTGTTAATGGAACTGAATAGGAGCCGGCCTCAATATCATTTATTAATAATTTAAAATTTGAATTACCATCATTTTCTGCAACACCTACAAATACAATATCATATTTTCCACTTTCAAAATTAAAAGCGATACTTGTTTTCGCTTTCTTATGTTTTTTTGGATTTATGACTAACCAATTTTCACCATTCTTATAAAAATTTGTCCCTTCAATAGGGAATTGTTGAGCAGGGATATAATTGTTTTCTGAATTTGACTCAGAAATTCTTTTAAAAGTATGAGCCTTTTACCTCTTGAGGTTTGCAAGAGGGAAAAGGATTTGGTAAAAAGCCTTGTGCTAAAAACACCTCTTGATTTTCATTAGATGGTACATAGTTAATATCTTGAGTTAATGTAAATTTATCAAATTCTAATCCATCTTCTCGCATACTAAATTGTATATCATGTATTCCAGGTTCATCTATATCTAAGTAAATAGCATGAGGTACACCACAGTGAACTTCTTTAGTTCGTTGTTTGCTAGTCCATGTCAACTGGTTTTTACCTTTGCACCATTGCATACGTTGTCCATGTTTTGGCCATTCATTATTTAAACCGACGTGGATTCCATTGTCCTCACCACCAGTACTCATTGCTCTTACCCACACATAATAACGTCCAGAATTATTAAATTTCACTTTATAATTTAAAATAGCTAATTTACCTAGTTCGTTAGAGAAATTTTCTCCATGAACTAATTTGTCTGAATGGGTTACCAGAGTATCGGGTAAAATTTCAATATAGGCATTATTACTTGCCCCTATGCAATGTATATTATCATCATCACGTCCTACTTTTGCTAATTCATTTTTTGATGTTCTATACCATTGCCTAATCTCTGTCTTATATTGATTTAAAAAATATTCAGCTTCTATAGATACAAATCCATTTTTTTCTTCAAAGATGACATCACCATTTATTATTGGCTTGTTTAGTTTAGATGATTGAGGGTTTATGTCTGTACTGAATATGATACTGCACAATATAAATATGAAAATTTGATGGGGCTTAATGGAATTAATGTTAAAGCGGGTAATTAATAATTAAATATAAAATTAAAGACAAATATGTAGTTTCCTAACCTGCTATCCTGTAATTTATAATAATCGCATCAGTTATCTTCCAATAATTTTAAGAAAAAAACAGCACAGAGCAGAACGGTTAGTACAGGATACTCGATTAAATATTTAAAAATATTTTAGTCCGAAATTAACAAATAAACTAAAACTTTATGAATTTAAAAACAACACTAAACACGTGTTTAAGTTTTCGAAAAACTTGGATGTGTGTTATTTTTGCATTGTCGTGTATGGCAATGACAAACGCTCAAACAGTCTCAGGTACTGTAACAGCAGACGGTCAACCACTTCCTGGAGCAACAGTACTAGTAAAAGGTACTACCCAAGGAACGAGTACTGATTTTGATGGAAATTTCACCATCAAAGCAGAAGCGTTAAGTACACTTGTTATTTCTTACATTGGCTATTCAACCAAAGAAGTGCTTGTGGGTAATCAAACGCAAATTAATGTTTCACTAGAACAAGATAATAAACTTGATGAAGTGGTTGTTATTGGTTATGGTACACAACGCAAATCTGATTTAACAGGTTCTGTATCTTCGGTAAGTGCTGAAGACCTTACTGCTGTACCTGTTTCAAGGGTGGATCAGGCGTTACAAGGTAGAGCTTCTGGTGTACAGGTAACACAAACTAGTGGAGCTCCTGGAGCAGGTACTGTTATTAGAGTAAGAGGGGGTAACTCCATTACTGGTAATAACGAACCACTTTGGGTTATAGACGGTATTATTGTTGGAACAAATTTCAACTTGAATAATATTAATAGTAATGATATAAAATCTATTGAGATTTTAAAAGATGCATCTTCAATTGCTATTTATGGGTCTAGAGGGGCAAACGGGGTAGTATTAGTAACTACAAAAAATGGTGCCGGTGCTGGTGCTGGAAAACCGCAGATAAGTTTAAATCTTTACACGAGTTCACAAATGTTACCAGAATTACCAGATAGACTTTCTCAAAGGGAGCAAATAGAATTTACAAACGAAAGTGCTCGTTTTAGATCAGCTGCAGAACCATTTCCAGGTGATCCATCTACATACCCTGACAATGATTGGGTTGATTTAGTATTAGGGACTGCTCCAATTTATAATGCAGATATATCCATTGCTGGAGCAACAGACAATCTAAACTATTATACCTCATTAAATTATTTTAATCAAGAAGGTATTGTAAAGAGTTCTGGTCTTGAAAAATATATTTACAGAGCAAATTTGGATCTTAAATTAAGTGATAAAGTAAAAACAGGATTTAGATTAAATTATTCTAGATTAGAACAGGATAATGCATTAGCTAGTTTTAGTCAGGCTGCTTTTGGAATACTTCGAACCCAACCTGTTTTTAATGACGATGGATCCTATAATGGATTTGATGATGTAGTTGGTTCGCCTTTTAATAATCCTTTAGCAGCAATAGCACTAAATACTAATGAGACATTAACAAATAACTTATTAGCAACGATGTATTTAGAATATAGTCCTGCACCAAAGTGGATTATACGTTCTACATTTAATCCAGAATTCAATAATGTTAAACAAAATAGATTTACATCAAGCCAATTACCAGGTAATCTTGCTATTGGTGTTACAGATGGAGGTACAGCAAGTGTACGAACTGAAACGTTGAGTGCATGGAATAATGAAAACACAGTGCAGTATTCATCCAATTTTGGTGAAGATCATAATGTTACTGCTTTGGCAGGGCTTTCATTTCAAAAAGAAGTTAGAGAATCGTCTTTGGCATCAGCGGCAGGAATTACTAGTGATGCAACTGGTTTTAACCGTTTACAAAATTCTAGACCAACATTAGCTTCAAATACAAGTGGTTTCGGACAGAGAACAATTGAATCTCTATTTGGAAGAATTAACTACATTTATAAGGATAAATACCTTTTAACTTTAGTAGGTAGACGTGATGGTAGTTCTGTTTTTGCTCCTGGTAATAAATACGCGTTCTTTCCATCTGTGGCAGGAGCTTGGAAAATTTCAGAAGAACCTTTTATGCAAAATCAAAATACTTTTCAAAATTTGAAATTAAGAGCGAGTTGGGGAAAATCAGGTAACCAGGCTATTGATAATTTTAGTACGCTTGCAACTTATACCTCAGCTAACACAACACTTAATGGCGCAGAAGTTCCTGGTTTAACAATAGACAGGCCTGCTAATCCTGACTTAAAATGGGAAACAACGAGTTCTTTTGATATTGCATTAGAAGCTTCTTTGTTTGGTGGTAAAGTATTTACTGAATTTAATTATTACTACAAGAAAACCGAAGATTTATTATTAGATGTTACTATTCCAAGACAAACTGGTTTTAATAGTCAAGTACAAAATGTTGGTTCTTTAGAAAATCAAGGTTGGGAGCTTTTAGTAAACTCTACAAATGTTCGTACAGCTAATTTTAACTGGAATTCTACTGTAACTTTATCGGCTAATAGAAATAAAATTTTAGACCTTGGCGGTGTAGATTTTATTGATATTGTGGTGGATCCTATTATAGGTTCTGGTAATACACGTTTAATTGTGGGAGAATCAGTTCCTGTTTATACCGGAGTTAGATACTTAGGGACTTGGAAAAGTCAAGAAGATATTGATGATTCAGGTAGAACAGACCCTCAGGTTGTAGGAGGTTCACATTTTGAAGACTTAAATGGAGATGGTATTGCTTCAACTCAAGATGCTGTAGTATTAGGTAGCCCATTTCCAGATTTAATCTTTGGTATTGAAAACTCATTTTCATATAAAAATTGGGATTTTTCTTTCTATTTTCAAGGTACATCAGGTAATGAAGTGTATAATTTATCGATGCGAAATAATTACTTTAACCGTGGGGAGGCCGTGAAATTTGGAGATTTACGTAACAGATGGACAGTAGATAACCCAACGTCTAATATTCCAAGAGCAGGAGCGGATTCTGTAACTAATACACCACCGAATTCGGAGTATGTTGAGGATGGGTCTCATATACGTCTTAAAACCGTAAGATTAGCTTATAATTTCCCTGTTGATAAAATGGGATTAGACGGTATTAAAAATGCGACGGTTTATTTTTCAGGATCGAATTTATTATTATTTTCTAACACGAGATTGATAGATCCAGAAGCAAGTAATTTTGGTCGTAGCAATATAGCACAAGGGTATCTTAGTGCTCAGTATCCTAACCCAAGAGTTATAACACTTGGTCTAAACGTAACTTTTTAAAAAAAAAATATGAAAACAAAAAACATAATTTTATACGTCTTTATAGTTTTCACATACTTTGGTTGTGAAAGTTTTTTAGAAGAAGACCCTAAAGCGATTATTTCCCCTGAAACCTTTTTTGCTTCGGAAAATGATGCAAGACAAGCAGTTCAAGGGATGTACGCCATTTTAAAGAACAACTCTTTATACGGTCAAGTAGGACTGGATCATTTTTATGATAATGGGTGCGATATTATAGAACCTAACCGTGCTGCAAACTTTGTAGAACCGATGGGTAATTACTCAATGAATGAAGCTATAGCGGATGTTTCTGTTCAAAAAATGAGTGTTTCTGATACATGGAAAGACTTTTACAGAACCATATTAAATGCTAATGTAATTATAGACAGAGTAACAGGTAATGATGCTATAGGTACTCAGGAAACACGAACTGATATTATTGCTGATGCCAGATTTATTAGAGGTTTATGCTATTGGCATATTACAAACCTTTGGGGTGATGCGCCTTATTATACGGAAGTTCTTACACTTGAAGAAATTGGTTCTTTAGGAAGAGCACCTGAAGCAACTATAATTGCTGGAGTTTTAGAGGATTTGCAGTTTGCTCAAGATAATTTACAAAATGCATATACTGGCGATCAAAGTGGTAGAGCCTCAAAATGGGCTGCAGCTATTGTTATGGCTAAAATCTATATGAAGCAAAAGGAATGGCAACTAGGCTTAGATAAGTGTTTAGAAATTATAAATGGATCTCCTCACAGTTTATTACCAACCTACAATGAAGTGTTCGATCAGTTTAGCGAATACAATCCTGAAATTATTTGGTCATTAGATTTTGCAAAAGATATTAATAGTCAATTTGACCCAGCATTCCCAGGTAGGTCATTTGCAGGTAATAATAACTGGCGACCAAGTATGTTTAATCCACGTTTAAGAGATGAGCCTCTTAATACAGGTGAAAGAGATGCTTTAGGAGACGCGCTTAGAGCAAGAGGAGAAGCTTTTAATGGAACAGGTTTGCAAATTGCTTCAAAAGATTTTGCAGAGAAATTTCCAATGAACGATTTAAGAAGAGAGTTAAATATTGTAGATAACTATTTAGGTTTCGATTTAGTGTTTCCTTATATGGCCAAATTCTGGAATTTAGAATTAGATAGATCACCTCGTTTTAACCACTCTGATAATAGAATGGTATTCCGTTTAGCAGATGTGCATTTAATGGCTGCAGAATGCGAAAACGAGCGCCCAGGTGGTAATCCTAATGCTGCTTTTGAGTATATTAGAGAAGTGCGTGAGCGTGCTTATGCAACAGTAGGAGAGGCTGAAGCTATTTTAGGTTTAGACCAACAAGGGTTTAGAGAAGCTATTTATGATGAGCGTAAATGGGAGTTGGCTGGAGAAATGCACAGAAGATACGATTTAATCAGATGGGGCATTTTATTAGATGTGGTTCAGAATCTTGAATTTAGATTTTGGAAACCAAATGAAAATATTAGACCATACCATGTTAAATTACCAATTCCATTACAAGAATTAGAGAATAACCCGGCATTATTGGAGTCAGATCCAACAAATAATGGATATAGATAGTAATTAGTTTTTTGAGTTAGTTTAGTTTAAAAAGACCGAAATAATTTTATTTCGGTCTTTTTTTATATCATAAATTGTACTTAACTTAAATAGAATTACAGCACAGTACAGGTTGCTTTTTAGGGATTCGAAATTTATCTTGCATTGAATTTTGAACCAAATATATCTTCATGAAGATACAATTTATTTTTTTTGTATTTTGTTTCACATCCATTATGGCTTTAGCCCAAATAAAGCATGGGCTAAGAGATGAACAAGGGCGACATATTATCCCAAGAGGATTTGTTGTAAATACTAATGACCATGCAGGTGAAGTGTTTTTTGATGCCGATGACTATTCTAGAATGGTAAGAATGGGAGCGAATTCTCAAGTAATACGTTTAGAGCTTGGTAAATTAAGTGATTTTCCTGGAGGCAAACTTGAACCAAATTATCTGGTTAAATTAGATTCTTTAGTAGCTTTAGGCAGAAATCATGGTATAAAGACTGTTTTTAAAATGACAGTTTATGGTGTCGATAAGTTTATTTGGGAAGAATTTTGGCAAAATAAAAAGAATGAATATGAAACTTATATAGATGCATGGAAAGTGATTTGGAATCGTTATTCCGAAGAATCTTCGGTTTTAGGTTATGATGTTGTTAACGAACCTAGAAAGTTATCCATGGATATTTCTTACAAAAACTTAACAAACAAATATTTAATTCCTTTATATCAAAAAATAATTGATGAAAGCCAAAAAATAAATGCAGATAAAATGATATTATTTCAATCTATCTTCATGAATAAAGGAGAGAAAGTCGATAATAATCAATATTCAGAAATTACGGCTCCAATAAACCGTAAGAACATTATTTTTGCACCGCATATATATCAAAATGATATCGACTATATAAAACGTAATATGGATAGGTTTGATAAAGAATCTGACATGTTAAAAGCTCCAATTCTAATTGGAGAATGGGGGTTTCCAACTTTTGCAACTACAGATACAATAATAGAAGGTAAACTCGGACAATTAAAATACAGAGAACTTTATATTAGAACTGCAGAAGTTTTTGATAAGCTGGGCGTGGGCTCAATTAAAGCATGGTTTTTAGGGAATAGAACGATGCAACACTTTTTATCAGGTGGACCATCTACTTGGTCTATTTTTAGCGATAGTACTGATGCAGGAACTGTTGAAAGAAAGTATATTACGGATGTGATTTCTAGACCTTTTCCTCAAGCCATAGCAGGAGATATTCAATCATTTTTATTTAATCATGCAACCAGAACTTTAGATGTTAAAATAATACCAGATAATAGTAAAGGTGCATCTAAAATATTTATTGGAGCTAATAGACATTACCCTGATGGATTTTCGGTGTTAATAGGAGACAAATCTGTCTTGTATTATAATCCTTTAAAAAATGTGGGGCTAGAAATTTATAAAATGGCTAAGGCAATTGACCCAACAGATTTTATTTGGGATTCCAATAGTCAAAAATTAATAATATTAAAATGGCCAAAAACGGAAGGTGTATTGGACATAAAAATTGTTCCTGGCATCAGGAATTTTGATTAAAAACAAGGTAATTATTAAATAGAAATTTATGAAAAAATTATTAGTTATTGGATTATTTGTAATCTCGATTGTCAGTTGCAATTCAGATAAAACAAATGCAAATTCCATGAGTCAGCAAGATTCTGAAATTGCATCAAAAGTAAACGACCTTATAAGTCAGATGACTTTAGATGAAAAAATAGCAGAAATGACCCAAGATGCACCAGCTAATGATAGACTCGGAATTCCTTTTATGAAATATGGAGAAGCATTACATGGCTTATGGCTTGTGTTAGATTATTATGGCAATACAACTGTATATCCGCAAGCTGTGGCTTGTGCCTCAACTTGGGAGCCAGAACTCATAAAAAAAATGGCTTCTCAAACAGCACTAGAAGCAAGGGCTTTGGGTGTTACACATTGTTATTCTCCTAATTTAGATGTTTATGCAGGAGATGCGCGCTATGGTCGTGTTGAGGAATCTTATGGCGAGGATCCTTATTTAGTGTCACGAATGGGAGTGGCGTTTATTGAAGGTTTACAAGGTACAGGTGACGAGCAATTTAATGAAAATCATGTTATCGCCACAGCTAAACATTTTGTTGGATACCCAGAAAACCGTCGTGGTATAAATGGGGGATTTAGCGATATGTCTGAACGTCGTTTACGTGAGGTTTACCTTCCATCATTTGAGGCAGCAGTAAAGGAAGCACAGGTAGGTTCTGTTATGCCAGGTCATCAAGATTATAACGGAGTGCCATGTCATATGAATACTTGGTTGTTGAAGGATATCTTAAGAGATGAGTTAGGTTTTGATGGTTTTATTGTTTCTGATAATAACGATGTAGGACGATTAGAAACGATGCATTTTATTCCTGAAACCAGAACTAAAGCCGCTATCTTAGGGTTAAAAGCAGGTGTAGACATGGACTTGGTAATTGGGAAGAACGTTGAGTTAGCAACCTATCACGCTAATGTTTTGAAGGATACAGTAACTCAGAATCCTTCATTGATGCCATACATAGACAAAGCGACATCACGAATTTTAACCGCAAAATATAAATTAGGTTTATTTGATGCAGAACCAAAAGAAATTGATGAGGGAACAGTAAACGCAGGTCGTGAAGAACATCGTGAGTTTGCATTGGAGGTTGCTGAAAAATCTATAATCATGCTAAAGAATGATAACAATCTCCTACCTCTTGATTTATCAAAAATCAAATCTTTAGCAGTCATTGGTCCTAACGCCCATGAAGAAAGACCTAAAAAAGGAACATATAAACTATTGGGTGGTTATTCAGGATTACCACCATATTATGTTTCAGTTTTAGATGGTTTAAAGAAAAAAGTAAGTGATAAAGTAAAAATAAATTACGCTAAAGGTTGTGATATTGATAGTTTTTCAAAAGAAGGATTTTTTGCGGCTATTTCTGCTGCAAAAAAATCAGATGCTGTTGTTCTAGTAGTGGGTAGCTCTCATAGAACGTGTGGTGAAGGTGGAGACCGTTCTGATCTTGATTTGTATGGTGTTCAAAATGAATTGGTAGAGGCAATTCACAAAACAGGAAAACCAGTAATTGTTGTTTTAATTAATGGACGTCCATTAAGTATAAATTATATCGCCGAAAATATACCGTCTGTACTTGAAACGTGGTATGGTGGTATGAGAACAGGTGATGCTGTTGCCAATGTAATTTTTGGGAACGTAAACCCAGGAGGAAAACTAACAATGTCTTTTCCACGCTCCGTAGGACAGGTTCCTGTAACTTATCTTGAGCGTCCTGACTTTATTGGATCTGGAAAAGGTAAGTACCGATTTAATGATAAGTCACCCTTATTTCCATTTGGTTATGGATTAAGTTATACGACGTTTAAATATGGAGAACCAAAATTAGAAAACGCGACTATTAACGTCGATAAATCAACTACTGTTTCAGTTGAAGTTACTAATACAGGTGATAGGGTTGGTGATGAAGTAGTTCAAATGTATGTTAGAGACGATTTTGCATCAGTAGGACGTTACCTTAAATTGTTAAAAGGATTTGAGCGTATTACCTTAAAACCGGGTGAAACAAAAACAGTATCCTTTAAATTAGGGTTTGATGAACTTAATGTATTAAATCAAGATATGAAAAAGGTGGTGGAACCAGGAACATTTACAATATCAGTAGGAGCTTCATCTCTGGGAAAAGATTTAAAAACTATAATATTAACCACTAAGAAATAAAAGTAGTTTTTGAAATTATACGGAAATATGAAAAAGAGTTTTAAAAGTATTTTTTGCCTATTTTTTTGTTTCACTACTTTATTTATAAGTGGGTGCAGTTCTCAAGACCATGAAACAGACTTATCTAAAGGTAGTAGGTTTAAGTATAATTTTAATCTAGATTGGAAATTTATAAAAGATAATCCTGATCAAGCACAATTAAAAAATTATAATGATACGTCATGGACTACTGTAAGCTGTCCGCATACTTTTAACGATGTCGATACTTTTGATGATTTAAGTCATGGTCATCACGATGGAGAAGATAATCAATGGAGAGGTACAGTTTGGTACAGAAAGGATTTCAGGCTTCCTGAATCGGATAAAGGAAAGAAGGTATTTATCGAATTTGAATCGGTACGTCAAATTGCCGATGTTTATGTTAATGGTAAACATATAGGTCAAAACCAAACAGGATTTATTCCTTTTGGGTTTGATTTAACATCATACATAAATTTTGGTGAAGAAAATATAATAGCCGTAAAAGTGAATAACGATAGGGGAGATCATTTTAGAGATAATTTTCCTTTAGTATGGAATCATGAGCATTGGCATCCAACACATGGGGGCATATATAGAAATGTATTTCTGCATGTAATGGATCCGCTTCACATAACGCTACCTTTATATGGTAATTTAAAAACAGTTGGTACCTATGCTTATGCAGATAATATTACTAACGATAAAGCAACAGTTATTGTAAAGTCAGAAGTCTATAATGAATATAACAATCAGAAAAATGTTGTTCTTGAAACTTATATCATAGATAAAAAAGGAAATATTGTTCAGCAAGGAACAAATTCTCAAGATATTAAAGCAAAAGAGAAGTTTACTTTTGAAACACAATTAAATATTGATAACCCACAGCTTTGGTACACACGTAATCCTTACATGTATAAAGTATATACCATTGTTAAACAAAATAATGTTGTTTTAGATAGCTATGAAACACCTCTGGGTATAAGAAGTTTTGAATTTAATAAAGACTCTGGGTTTCATATAAATGAAGAACATGTAAAGTTGCATGGTTGGGGGCAAAAACCAACCAACAGTTGGGCAGGACTAGGTGCTGCTTTACCTGACTGGTTAAGAGATTTTACTTATGATTTAATGGATGAAGCAGGAGGTAATTTTATACGTTGGGGACATTGTGCAGGATCTCCTTCTGAGATTGCCATGGGAGATAAATATGGTTTTGTAACCTTAATGCCTGGTGTTGCAGGTGAATCTGAAGATGAAGGAGAAACTTGGGACATACGTATTGCTGCTTTTAGAGATATGATAGTTTACTATCGTAACCATCCATCTATTTTCATATGGGAAGGTGGAAACTGGGCTGAATCTGAAGCACATTATCAGGAAATTCTTGATGTTATCGATACTTACGACCCTAATGGAAAACGATTAATGGGAAATAGGCGTGCCGATAATGCACCTTGGTCAGAAAAATATATAAGTATTGAAGTTGGAACTGAAGGATGGGAGGGGGAATATCCTAACTTACCAATTATTGAAAGTGAATATTGTCGTGATGAATCACCACGTAGATCATGGGATAAATCCTCGCCAGACGATAATTTTTTCAGTCACCCAAATTTAAGCCGAAACACCTATAAATTAACGTCTGAAGAATTTGCAATAAGACAAGCGGACCATTGGTGGAAAAAAATGGGTAAGAAACCCTACCATAGTGGTGGTGCGAATTGGATTTTTTCTGATGGTCCTCATGGAGGCCGATGTCCCACTGAAGTTACTAGAGCAAGTGGAGAAGTGGATGCGGTTCGCTTGCCTAAAGAAGCATTTTATGCGTTAAAATCTATGTGGCGACCAGAACCACAGGTTCATATAGTTGGACATTGGAATTATAAAGAAGATACAACCAAGCCTATTTATGTTATCTCTAATACAGCCTCAGTTAAATTATTTGTAAATAATGAGTTGATAGGTATGGATACCATTCCAGACAATGGTTACGTTTATAAATTTGATAATGTAAAATGGAAGCCTGGAGAAATTAGAGCAGAAGCCTATATTAATAGTGAACTTTCAGCAACACAAACTAAGCGCACTATTGGAGAACCTGTAGCCATTAAGTTAACACCTATAACTGGCTCTGAAGGATGGTTAGCTGATGGTTCAGACATTGCTTTAATAGATATTGAAGTAGTTGATAAAGATGGAAACCGTTGTCCATTAGATAAAGGACGTGTAGATTTTACTATTCAAGGTCCTGGTATTTGGCGGGGAGGTTATAACAGTGGTAAAGAAAATTCAACTAATAACCTGTATTTAGATACTGAATGTGGTATAAATAGAGTGGCAGTAAAATCATTGTTAAAAGTGGGTGAAGTTGTAATTACAGCAAAACGAGAAGGAATAAAAGATGCCACCATTTCTTTAAAATCAAAGTCGGTAAATTTAGAAGGAGGGCTAAGTACTAATATGCCTCAAATTTATAAAACAATAGTAAAAGAAGAACCAAAAGTTGCTTATACGCCATTTATACCACCTTATGTGCCAGGGGTAACTAATAAGAGTAAGTTTTTCACTAAGTTTAGTTATACAGGAGATTCTGAGGCCATGTTAAGAACAAATATTTTTTGGGGAAAGAAAGCGTATACAGATTTACCACATAATTATACTGTTATTCCAAGTTATTTACATGGTTCAGAATATGTGCGAGTACCAAACTCGGATAGTCATTATTGGGCAAGAGATCTTTTACAATTTATAGCTGGCGAAGATATGACCTTGTATATAGGGCATGATGATAGGGTATCTCGTCCAGAATTTATAAGAGAAGATTACGTGGACACAGGTGATGATTTTAAGCTGGGAGAGGTTAACATGTCGTTATTTAAGAGAGAGGTTAAAGCTGGTGAGAGTATAGTTATGGCTGGAAACAGTGATGGTGATGCTCCAGAAGATGCTAGAATGTATGTTGTTATTGCTCAAAAAAGAAATAAGTAAATCATTTTTAAACGTTCGAAAAAGTCAAATTACAAATAATATTTAAAGCTACAATGATGAATACAAGTTTCAAAGCGATATTTAATATTTTTATAGGTGGTATAATCTTTTTCGTGTTTTTTAATTGCCAAGACACTAAAAATGTAAAAGAAGAGGTAGTAAAGGGGGCACCAATAGAACTGCCTAAAAAACCTAATATTTTATGGTTAGTTACAGAAGACATGGGGGCTTATATTCCTCCTTTTGGAGATTTAACGGTTAAAACACCTAATTTAAGTCGATTAGCAAATGAAGGTGTTATTTATCCTAATTTGTACTCAACTTCGGGTGTTTGTGCACCAAGTAGGGCAGCTATAGCAACAGGAATGTACCCTTCAAGTATTGGAGCAAATCATATGCGCACAACATCCAATACCGAGCAAACAGGCTTGCCTAAGTATGAAGCAGTTCCGCCTTCTCAAGTAAAAATGATTAGTGAATTACTTCGGATAAATGGCTATTACTGTACCAATAATTATAAGGAAGATTATCAATTTAGAGCACCTGTTACAGCGTGGGATGAGAGTAGCGCTTATGCTCATTGGCGTAACAGAAAAGAAAATCAGCCTTTCTTTTCAATATTTAATTTTACAGAAACACACGAATCTGGCTTGTTTGAACCTTATGGTTTTAGACAAATAGAAACAAGACATTATCGTGCTGGTGATACAACTTATGCTTGGAAACAAAACGGACTGCCTGAAGCAAAAAATAGAATTGCAGAAGAAGATATTTCAAAGCATTTACCTAAAGATACAAAATTTAATATCCCGACATACCTTCTTGATAACGAGGTTACTAAACGTGATATGTGGAAATTGTACAACAATATTGCCGAAATGGACAATCAAGTTGGAGCCGTTTTAAAGCAATTAGAAGATGATGGACTTTTAGAAAATACCATTATCATTTTCTATGGTGACCATGGTGGACCATTACCTAGGCAAAAACGTTTAATTTATGATTCCGGTTTAAATACACCAATGATTATTCGTTTTCCTAATAAAATGAATGCAGGAACTAAAGACGAGCAATTGGTTAGTTTTACAGATTTTGCTCCAACTTTACTCTCTTTAACAGGACACGCTCCTAAAAAGTATATGCAAGGACAGGCATTTCTAGGTGATTACCAGGCTAAAAATAAACGAAACTATATTCACGCCGCTGCCGATCGTTTTGATGAAGTAACTGATGCTATAAGGGCAGTAAAAGATAATCAGTTTAAGTACATTCGAAATTACAGGCCAGAACAGGGCTATTATTTACCACTTGCCTACAGAGAAAAAATTCCGACGATGCAAGAATTATTAAGGTTACGTGATGAAGGAAAGTTAAATGATATTCAAATGCAATGGTTCAGAGATAATAAGCCTAAAGAAGAATTGTTTGACTGTAAAGCAGACCCTTATGAATTAAATAATTTAGCTGAAAATCCAGATTATAAAGAAAAACTTAATGAATTAAGGGAAGAAATGGACAGATGGTTGGTTGCTATAGGTGATAAACCAAACTTACCTGAAGCTGAACTTATCAATCAACTTTGGGAGGGCAGTGATGTCAAACCACAAACTTCTCAGCCACTATTATATTATTCTAATGGAAAAATACAGATTAGCTGTGAAACAGAAGGCGCATCAATAGGATATAAAGTTAATCCAAAAAGCTCCAAAATTCCTGATAACTGGACTGTTTATGATGAACCATTTTCTGTTCCAGAAAATGCTAAACTTATAGTTCAGTCGCATCGTATTGGTTTTAAACCAAGTAAGTCAAAAACTATAAGTCTTTCAGATTTAAGGTAACACAATTTGACTGATTCAATAGTATATTATTCATAAGGAATCTTTTGTGATAAAAACACTCGAAATGAATAGAAAAAAAAACCTCGTATTTTATAAAATTGTAATTTGTTTGATATGCTTTTATTTTTTTCAATCGTGTAAAGAAAAAAAACAAGAACCTATAAACCAGATATTCCAAGAAACACATAAAACAGATAAAGAGTTCGTAAGTATATTTGACGGTAAATCGCTTATTAACTGGAAGGGAGACTCAAAATATTGGAGTGTAAAAAATGGTAATTTAGTTGGTATTGTAACACCAGAAACCATTCTTAAAAACAATACGTTTATTATTTGGCAAGGTGGACAACCTGAAAATTTCGAACTCAAATTAGAATACCGCATTTCAGATTCAGGTAACAGTGGTATAAATTATAGAAGTGAACCTCTTGAAAACAATCCTTTTGCATTAAAAGGCTATCAATGTGATATTGATGGAAAAAACAGATACACGGGGCAAAATTATGAGGAGAAAAAAAGAACCACTTTAGCTTATCGCGGTGAAAAAGTGGTGATAAATACTCAAATAAACCCTGATAAATCAGGTAATTTAAGAACCAATAAAAAAAAGAATTGTTGGCAAAGTAGATATATAAGTGGTATGTTAGGAGAGAAAGATTCTCTTAAATCAAAAATAAAAAATGGAGATTGGAATCAAGTTCATTTAATCATTAAAAATGATACACTTAAACATTATGTAAATGGGTTTTTAATGAGCGAAGTTATAGATAATGATACAATAAATAAATCACTAAAAGGATATATTGGAGTACAAGTACATGTAGGACCACCCATGAAGGTGGAGTATAGAAATATTCTATTAAAGAACTTGTAAATTAAAATAACTATGACCTCTGTTGAAAATAAATAAAGGATATAACAGGTGAATAATATTATAGTTCATTTTTCAAATGTTTTTAAAAAACTTAGTGTTGTAATTAAATTCTCATTTATGAGCAATCTTAAAATAATTGTTACATTTTTATTTATTAATACAATATTTATTTACACAGCTAGGACGCAATCGGAAGAGAAAATTCAATCAGATACATCAAAAGAAACTATTAAAAATTATAAGCTATCCGTTTTAGATTATAATAAATTAGTTGAAGTAAAAGAAAATATAAATTCCTCCAAATTTTCTTCATTATTTAAAAAACTACTAAAAGAGGGAGGTAAAGCGTTACAAGAAGGTACTTTTTCAGTCATGCAAAAAACACAAACACCACCAAGTGGTACAAAGCACGACTATATTTCGATAGGGCCTTATTGGTGGCCAGACTCAACTAAACCAGGTGGCTTGCCATGGCTTAGACGTGATGGTGAGATAAACCGGTTAACACGAGAAGGAAGTACAGATTTTGAAACTAAAAATGATATGTTTATAAATACCAACGCCTTAGCGATGGCCTATTTTTTTCAGATAAAACGAAATATGCAGATAAAGCTTTAGAATTGCTTAAAGTTTGGTTTTTAAATGAAGATACTAAAATGAATCCAAACCTCAATTTTGCCCAAGGCATTCCAGGTAAAAATACAGGGAGAGGTATTGGTATTATCGAGTTTGCTGGAATTACAAATATAATAACAGCTATTGAAATTCTTGAAATGAATAAAGTAATGGATCTTAAAACCAGTAAAAAATTACGACAATGGTTTACAGAATATCTTAATTGGCTTCAAACCAGTGAAAATGGTATTTTTGAAAAGAACACCAAAAATAATCACGGCGTATTTTACGATATACAAGTGGTTAGTATTTTATTGTTTTTAGATAGAGAAGACGAAGCAAAACAAATTCTAGAAGTTGTAAAAACAGAACGTATTGCCACACAAATAGAACCAAATGGAGCGCAATCACACGAATTGGCTCACACTAAGGCGCTGTCTTACAGCGCCATGAATTTAAAAGGTTTTACACAACTGGCTTTTTTAGGTACAAAAGTAGGTGTAGATTTATGGAGTTACGAAGCCGAAAATGGCGCTAGTATTATTAAAGCTTATGAGTTTTTAAAACCTTATGCTAAAGGTGAAAAAGAATGGAACTACCCACAAATACATAGTTTAAGTAAAGCCCAAAAAAGATTAAGAGATCTGTTTGTAAAAGCTGGAAGTCAATTTAGTATTCCAGAGTATTGTAAAATCGGTACAAAAATCAGTAAAAAATCAAACTCATTATTATATAGTTGCTACTAAAAATTTTATTAAAATGAATAAAACTCTATTGCTCTCATTGTTATTTGTAATACAATTTATAAGTGTGGGAATCGCTCAGACTAATTGTGAATCTAAACCCTGGTTAAGTACTGAGCTAACTTTTGATGAACGTGTAGAACTTTTGATTAATTGTTTAACCGTAGAAGAGAAAATATCACAATTGCTAAATGCAAGTGATGCTGTAAAACGATTAGATATCAAATCTTATGATTGGTGGAATGAGGCCTTGCATGGTGTTGCTCGAGGTCCTAGAGCAACTATATTTCCGCAAGCTATTGGTTTAGCGTCTACTTTTGATGAGGAATTAATTGAAAAAGTAGGAAGTGCAATATCAGATGAAGCTAGAGCGGTAAACAATCATTTGGTAAAAAATAATGGAAAATTTATTAGGTATATGGGATTGTCCTTTTGGAGTCCTAATGTGAATATTTTTAGAGATCCCAGATGGGGAAGAGGGCAAGAAACATATGGTGAAGACCCCTTTCTTTCAGGAAAAATAGGGGCTGCGTTTATTAAAGGTATGCAAGGCAATCATCCTAAATATTTAAAAACCGCAGCTTGTGCTAAGCATTACGCGGTCCATAGTGGGCCAGAAGCATTGAGACATAGTTTTAATGCGGTGGTTAATAATCAAGACCTTCATGAAACTTATTTGCCAGCTTTTAAAGCCTGTGTAGATGCAGGTGTTGAGGCGGTTATGTGTGCTTACAACAGAACTAACGGTGAGGCTTGTTGTGGAAGTCCGTCATTATTACAAACTATTTTAAGAGATAATTGGGGGTTTCAGGGGCATGTGGTTAGTGATTGTGGTGCTATAAGGAATTTTCATAAATTTCATGAGGTTACAAAAACACCTGAAGAATCTGCAGCATTAGCCTTGTTAAGTGGTACTAATTTGAATTGTGGAAAAACTTACGAGACACTATCTGAAGCTTTAAAGCAAGGGCTAGTGACAGAAAATGATATTGATAATGGACTGCGTCCCTTATTAAAAACCAGATTCAAATTAGGCATGTTTGATAATCCAGAGGTTAATCCTTATGCTAATATAGGATTGGAAACCATTCATTCTAAAGAGCACATTCAATTAAGTAGAGAGGTCGCTCAGAAATCAATCGTCCTTTTAAAGAATGATAATGTGCTTCCGCTTAAAAAAGATTTAAACCATCTTTATGTAAGTGGTCCGCTTGCTGGAGATGTTCGTACGCTTATAGGGAATTATCATGGTTTGGGAGACAATTTAGTAACGCTGGCAGAAGGTGTAGTAGCAAAAGTATCGCCCATTACAAGGGTGCAATATCGTGCAGGAGCCATGATTAATCAGCCTAACAAGAACAAAGGAGACAATTATAGTTGGTTAGCTTCAAAGGCAGATGCAACAATTATAGCTCTGGGTTTAACTATTGTTATGGAAGGCGAAGAAAATGAAGCTATTGGCTCTTCCAATAAAGGTGATAATATCACCATGCAATTACCAGAAAATCAATTAGCGTACTTAAGAAAAATGCGCGGGAAACATGATAAACCTTTAATAGTAGTGATATTCGCTGGTTGCCCATTAGATTTAACTGAAGTTAGTGAATTAGCTGATGCTGTTATTTACGCGTGGTATCCGGGAGAGCAAGGAGGCAGCGCTATAGCGGATGTTATTTTTGGAGATGTATCACCATCCGGTAAATTGCCTATAACGTTTCCTAAAAATAAAGAACAGTTACCAGCTTATGACGACTATAACATGACAGGAAGAACCTATAAGTATATGACCAAAGAACCTTTATACCCTTTTGGGTATGGAATGACATACGCAAAGTTGAATATCTCAAACATGAAAATCTCATCAGATAGAATTAAGAAGAATACTGCTCAAATTGTTGAAGCTACCATTTTAAATGACGGAGACGTTGCTATTGAAGATGTTTTACAATTATATGTTTCATTAAAAGATAATGATGCTAATGTGCCAATAGCGGCATTAAAAGCGGTTAAGCGTATCAAGTTGAGAGCAAAAGAATCTCGATTAGTAAAGTTTAGTTTAGATCAAGAAGCATTTAACTATATAGATTTACAAGGAAAATCAAAGCGTCATAAAGGTAAAGCTATTGTAACTTTAGGAAATGCATCACCCGGTAATAGAAGTCTAGAATTAGGCGCTATTCAAAAGGATATAGAGGTAAGTGTGAGGTAATTAAAGATATACTTCAAACATAAATTAAAAGGTGAGTCGTCACTTAAATTAGGTGTTAGCGCTTTAAAAAGTGGCATGTACATAGTAGATTTTAAATAGTAAAATGTAAGTTTTACCAAGAAAATTGTAAAGCAATAGTATAAATATTTACCAAAAATAAAATTTAAAAAATCATTTTATCTCTAAGCAATATGGAATGATTTTTTATTTTGAGACTACATAAATCAATGCTATTAAAGTGAAGTTTATAAATAATTTACCTGATTATACTTCAAAAATTCTTGATAAATACCTCAGTCGAAATCAATTGTGGTTAAACAGAGCAGGAAAGTACAGGATACGCAAAGTAAATATTGTTTTTATATTTAAACATTATTAATCCAGTTAGTATTGTTACTAACAAACTAAAATATAATTAATTATGAAAAAAATTACATTAAAAATTAATGCATTTTTATGCTTAACTATGTTTGCGCTTCAAGTACAAGCTCAAACATGGACTGAAAACGGTACTTATAAAATTTCAACATCAGGTTTGACTCCGGAACTTTTTATGACAATTTCTACTACTACTGGTGATTTAGTATGGGCTGAAGAATTAGCAGGCGAAGATCCAACACAAGTTTGGTATATAGTAGACCATAGACTCCCAGCTTCGGCCGGCTACATGGAAATTACTGCAAACATCCCTGGTCCTGGAGATTTTACCATGATTGTAGATCAAGCAACTATAGATTTAGCGGATCCAAATGATAAAAATTTTAGAATTTCTGTTAGACCAGGTCTTCCGATAGATGATGCCGGTGATCCTAACTACGGTTTTGACCAGTTTCAAAGAAGAAAAACTAATCCTGCTCCGCCAGTAGGAAACAATGCATTGTTCGTTAAACCACCAGCACCAATTTCAGGAGGTTCAAGATATGGTGTAATACCAGCTACAGCAGGCGAGGATGTGTTGTTTGATGGTGGAGGAATTGATGAACTTAAATTCTATCTTATAGCTGCATTAAGCACAAAAGATTTTGATACAAGCTCAATTTTTATTTCTAACCCAGTTAACAATGAGTTAAGCATTAAAGGTCTTACTTCTAATGTTAAACAAGTATCGGTATATTCTTTATTAGGTAAAGAAGTAATATCCAGAGAGGTTAATGAGCAATCAGCTCTTAAGATTAATGTTAGTGCTTTATCAAGTGGAATGTATCTTGTTAAAATGCAAGGAGATAATGGTTCATTTACTAAGAAAATTGTAAAGCAATAAATATAGGCTTTACATAATAAAATTTTTTTAAAAACATTCTATCTTGATAAAAGATAGAATGTTTTTTTTATACCAAATATGAAAACCTAACCTATATAAAAAAGATTTTTTAAACTAGAAATAAAAGCGTTTTACACTATGCAGAGATTATCATTTAAAATGAAATTAAATAAAGGCCAAAAAGAAGCGTATAAAGAACGTCATGATCAACTCTGGCCGGAGTTAAAGCAATTATTAAAAGAAAACGGAGTGAGCGAATACTCTATTTTTTTTGATGAAGAAACCAGTACGCTTTTTGCTTTTCAAAAAGTATCAGGTGATGGTGGTTCTCAAGATTTAGCCAATAATGATATTGTTAAAAAATGGTGGGCTTTTATGGCAGATATCATGCAAACAAACCCTGATAACTCACCTGTATCAGTGCCGTTGGAAGAAGTGTTTTATATGCCTTAGAATTAGGTTGTTTTACAGGTATAGTGCAGTACAGTATAGTGCAGGATGCTTTAAGGGCATTTCAATCGTAACTTTATAGCCTTGATTTTTCTAAGAGGATGAACAAAGTAAATTAAAAAAAATATGAAAAATAAATACCTTAAAGGAAGTTTAGTCCTTACAAACCTGTTTCTAATCATTGTGTTATGTTGCTCTTATTCAATGACCGCTCAAGTCGTTTTAGAAAATGAAATTAAAATTACAGATTTAGGACTGCATTTTGATGGAAGTAAGGTTGGTAGTACCGCATCAAATACAGGAGATAATGCACCTTACGATTATTTTTTTGGTCGTAATATTTCCGCCCATGGCGACGCCATAAAAACTTATGGTGATTATGTTTTTATGACGTGGTATCGTGGTGGTAAAGCAGACCGCCATGTGATGCTAACACGTTATAACACAAAAACAGGTTCCATGGCAACTATAGAGTTTCCTCATAGGCACACGGGATATCAAAATCAATACTGGATTGGTGAATCTCATAATACCATAGCGATAGGTGTAAGTCCTTTAGATGGTACAATTCATTTGTTGTACGATATGCATGCCTACAGTGCTTCAAGACCCTCTAATGGAAGTCTAGCAAATGACTATTTTAGATATTCATATTCAGTAAAAGAGGCAGCTTCTTTACCAGATGCTGATTTTACTTTAGATAAGTTTGTTAAAAATTCTAATGATGATTATAAGCATTTGAGGATGCCAGGTACTGCTGCTCAATCAGAATTCGTGTCATTAACCTACCCGAGATTCTTCCAAAATGATGATGGAGACCTTTTTATGCTCATGCGTGAAGGAGGAAATAACAATGGTATGTATAAATTTATAAAATACGATACCAATACTGGAGATTGGGGTAACTTCATAGATTTTAATAGATTAAATGCAAAAAGCCAACCAGGAATTGATTATAACTGGGGGCTTTACGGTGATATGAAATATGTAAACGGTAAGTTTCGTATTGGTTTTCAACGCAGGTCTTCAAATAATAATGATAAATATCTTTATCAAAACGGGGTGTATTATGCCTATTCAGATGATCAAACTGCTGCCACAGGTTGGAAAAATCACAAAGGTGAATCTTTTAGTCTTCCATTATGGGATGCCGATTTTATAAAAGTTATGGAACCTGGAGATTACGTTGCGACAACACAAGCGAATAAAGTACATATTGTTGGTGGATTTGACTGGACAGTAACTGCTAATGAAGACGTACATATTATAAGTCAGGTAAGAGACCTCGAGAACAATGTTACCAAAACGTTGCATACTTATCGCCCATCAGGAGCTTCAGAGTTTATTACTTCAGAAGATTTTTCAGGAGGTTCAGCAATATACACATCTGGTAATAGTATATTTTTAATTGGGTTAAATAGTAGTGGCCGTATATTTATTGAGAAAGCAGTAGGAGGGACTAATAATTTTACTAAGGTATATGAAGCAACAAGTGGTAGAACTTTTGACCACGGTGTAGTGCATATAGATAATGGAAAAGTTTATTATTACTTAATGGAAGATAAAACTGGTAATGCACAACCTTTGTATTTACAAATTATTGATTTAGATATTATACAAGATCCGTTTAGAGTATCCTTGACCTCTCCATCGGATGGAGAAACTTATAATGTAGATGATACTGTTCAGATTTCCGCTAATGCGGTTGACGAAAATGGCAGCATCTCTAAAGTAGAGTTTTGGGTTAACGGTACATATTTTGGTGAAGACAATTCTGAGCCTTATTCTATAGATTGGACCCCTACTTCGGAAGCTGCCTACACCATTCAAGCGGTAGCATATAATGCCAGTAATGATACTGTAATTTCAACCGAAATAACTGTTAATGCTACAATTTTTGATCCAAACGATTTAACAGGGGTGGTGTATAGATTGAGAAATGTCGCTACAGGAAAGTATTTAAAATCCTCTGGATCAAATGTGGTGGATGGTGAATACGTGCAAGGTGATGATGCTATAAACTGGAATTTTGTAAAAGTCAATCTTAGTGGTACTGAATACTATAACATAGTTAGTAAGGTTAATAATAATGTTTTAAGAGGAGCTGGATCAGGGGCTGGTAATGCCATAATTATTACGACTAGACAACCTCCAAATACCGATGTTGATAAAGTATGGACAGCCCATTACATTGAAGCCGAACAAGCCTATAGATTTGCAGTTAAAGATGGAAATAATTTCTTATATCATGAAGATGTAGATGAGTATTATAATAAAACAGCAGCAATTACAGATGCCCGTAGCAAATGGAAAGTAGAGTTAGCTAATAGCGCACCGCTCAGCATTGACGATAAAGAGTTAGCATCCTATGCTGTAAAAGTATATCCTAACCCTGCTAACGGGAATTTTAATATTGTACTAGATGGTTTTTATAAAGCTGAAATTGTTATTAACGATATGTTAGGTAAAGTAGTTTATAAAAACACTATGAATACCAATAGAATGGAAGTGCAGAATAACAGTCGTTTTAAATCAGGATTATACCTAATAAAAATAATCGATGATAATCAAAGGGTTTTCCACGCAAAACTTATAATTAGATAAGTATAACTTAATGGGATTAACGAAAGCCAGAAGATTATTTCTTCTGGCTTTTATTTTTTATGAAATGAAAATCATAGCATAAACAGTATGGAGCAGGATGACTGTCTATATTTGTTATTCTATTTTTAAGAATTAGGCAAATTAATATAAAAAATGGTCAAGCGCTCAATAGCTAAATATGTGATAGTTTCTACGTTAGTGTGTCAGTTATTTTTTAATTGTAAAGACAAGGGATTATTTATTTCTCATTGAAAAACCACCGTCTTTGACGGTGGTCATGTTTTAAAGGCTCTGCCATTTTTTAGCTTT
>NZ_BAABJJ010000035.1:0-81491 GCF_039543245.1 Algibacter agarivorans | reverse complement strand
GCACCACAAAGGTAACTTTGCGGAACAAATTTCCCTTTCTCTTTTTTAATCGTTTAGGACGCTATTGGTATTAAACATTAATGTAATTGATTATACATACATTTTTGATTTCTAACCGAAAACTAATTTTCTGAATTATTGAAATAGGAAATTATCATAAATCGTTCAGTTAACTCCAAAATATTGACTTATAAAGCGTGTTTTTTTGCAATTGTTAGTTACTCAAATTTAGAACTGATATCTACATTACAATATGACATATATCATTTAGCTAATAGCCTAAGTTTAATAAATTAGTGTAATCATAAAAATAAAAAGGAATTTATAATTAGAAAAAATGAAAATCTCATTCGAAAAAAAAATTGTTCTAGGCTATATTATCAACCTAGTAGTAGTTTTTGTGATTGGATTTATATCTATACGACAAATATTTTTTTCAAGTAACAAATCATGGCAATGGATTGCATTTGCATTAATAGTGCTTTCTATAGTCATGTTAACTATTGTATTTTTTATTCTCAAAGGACAGCTAAAAGCCAAGAAGAAATCAGATCTGGAATTATTGAAAAATGAAAAATTATTGCAGTCTATCATTAATAATACCTCAAATGCCATTTCAGTCAAAAAGTTAAATGGCGAATATATATTGGTAAATAAGGAATTTCAATCACTTTTCGCATCGGAAGAAACGGATATAATAGGGAAAACTAATCATGAATTTTTATCTAAAGATATTGCGGATACTTACCGCAGTTCAGATTTAAAGGCTTTAAAAGCAGGTGAAGAAATTCAAGTAGAAGAAATCATAGAACAGGCGGATGGACCACATACCTATTTGTCTGTTAAATTTCCATTATTTGATATAACAAGTAGGATGTATGCTATCGGAACTATTTCTACAGATATAACCGAAAGAAAAAAAATGGAACGATCATTAAAGGCTGCAGATACCTTTTTTAATTTGTCTATTGATAGTTTGGTAATAGCCTCTAAAAATAAGTTGATAAAAATAAATCCTTCATTAAGTAAGCTTTTAGGATATAGTGACTCAGAACTTTTAGCCAAACCATTTACTTCTTTTATTTTTCCTGATGATGTAGAAATGACCCAACAGCAAATTGGAACGCTTCAAAAAGGAACTGATCTAGTGAATTTTAAAAACCGCTGGATCTGTAAAGATGGAACCATTAAATGGATTTCTTGGAACGCTACCGCAGACCAAGAAACAGGAATATTATATGCCATTGCTAGAAATATTACTGAAGAACTGCAGATAAAACAAGAAGAAGAAAAAGCGTTGAGAAACCTATTTGAAAGCAAACAGAAACTGAATATGGTTCTTGAGAATATTAGTGATGGTGTGCTAGTGGCAAATACCAGTAGACAAGTAATATTAGCTAATGATGTAGCTAATGAACTTTTTGGAATAGAAGACGACTCTAAGATATCCATCAATTTTTCAGACCATTTTAAAGTTCTTTTCCCTAATGGAAAGAAAACATTTCCTGTTCAAGACCTTCCTGCCGAACGTGCTTTAGTTGGAGAAATAACAGATGATATAGATGTTATTTTAAAAGACTTAGCAACTAATGAAATGCGAAGAGTTTTATTAAGTGGTAGACCAATAATTGACAATGAAAATCATATAGCTGCAGTAGTTGTAACCATTAAGGATATTAGTAGATATAAAAAACTGGAAGAAGAATTGGAAAAAAAAGATCTTGAATCCAGAACAATGATCGGTTTTAAAAGAACGAAAAAAAAGTAAATAATCCGATTATAGTAATCCAGCAATAGGACTAAGCTGTAAACCTATTTTAGGATTAATGTAAAGGATGTAAACTATATTAGGACGAGACCAATTGTAATGCCTCTAAGCGCAGCTTAGCAGTAGCAGGGCATGATCAGAAAGAATAATTATTCGAATATGGCTCTTCAAATACCCTTCCAGCATTAATAAAACCTTTCTGATTTTGTTTTCAATATAGATGCTCCTCTTATTTTTATGCGTTCGTTAATTACTCAATAATAAGGAGTGTATGAGGTTGGTGGTGGTACTACTTGATATTCTGACTGAAGAAAAGTAACAAGATCAATAAGTTCCTGAACAGTCATAACGTCGTTATAGTTCTTCATCTTTGAAAGGCCATCTTCGGTAGAGGTTTCTTGATTGTAGAACAATGCGACTTTATGAGAAGGATTAATTACTGAAGTGACCAGGTCTCCATAGGTTTTTAAAGATGATATATCACCTCCAAGATGTATTTTTAGATTATCTTTTCCGCCTTTCCATTCAATATTTGGTATACTATGACATTCATTACATACCAATCTCTCAAAAGTCACTTTTCCTTTTTCAATATCGCCTTCAGGCAATGCGAATCCATGCGCTTGCTTATTGCAGCTACTTATTAGTAAGCTCCCACATAACAAGACAAACACCATTAAATAATTCGAAAGATTGATTGATAATTTATTTCTAATAGTCATAACCAGATGTTTTAAATTAATGATTTAATGCACCTAAGTACATTTACAAAATCAAAGGTAAAGATTAATAAAAACAGAAAAAATGATCTTCATCAGTCCTGGAACTGATTTTTATCAGGACGATGTATCCCCTAGGCTACCACTAAGCTCCTGCTTAGTGGTGGCAACAATGGTCAAAGTAAATTCCATTCAGTAATTGGTGATTTGTAGTGGAGTACTGAACCCCGCAATAGCGATTGCAGCGGCATCCTTTTTAAAAAATAAAAGTGCGATGAATTTAGTTATAGATAAAAATTGGCAGATAGCCACGTCCTTCGTCCTCGCTACGACGTTTTAGAAAGATACAGCGGAAAGCGCGGTGCTTTAGCAATTGCCCAAATAATTATTAAAAGCGTTGATATTAGAAAGAGGTTGCCACAACCTAAAAGTTTAGCAATGACATATAAAAACAAAAAACCCGCTAACTTATAATAGTAGCGGGTTTTTCAATTATTTAATTTGATTACCATCTTTATCGAAAAAATGATATTCTAAGTATGTGTAAGCATCTCTTGGTAAAATTTTCACCCATTTTTTATGTTCTAAAAACCATTTAGAACGTATAGATGGAATACCTTTTGTTAAAAAGGCTGCTATAAAAGGATGTGTGTTTAAAGTCAACTTTTTATAGTCTTTTTTAATGAGTTTTTCAAGATCGTGGTTTATTTTTTGCAATAAACCAATTGGTGCTTCAACCTCAGAGCCATTAATAATCACATCAGGATTTTCCTCACGGGTTTTAATGTTCATTTCTGGGCGAACACGCTGTCTTGTTATTTGTATCAATCCAAATTTACTCGGAGGCAATATTTTGTGTTTTGCTCTGTCGTCCTTCATTTCGTCACGAAGGTGATTGAACAATTTTTGCCTGTTTTCTGCACTGGTCATATCTATAAAATCTACTACAATGATGCCGCCCATATCACGCAAGCGTAATTGACGAGCCATTTCGGTAGCAGCTATTAAGTTAACTTCAAGTGCTGTATCCTCTTGATTGTTGGCCTTGTTAGAACGATTTCCACTGTTTACATCTATAACATGCAGGGCTTCGGTGTGTTCAATTACCAAATAGGCGCCTTTTGCCATAGAAACAGTTTTGCCAAACGAGGTTTTTATCTGTCTTTCAATTCCAAATTTTTCAAAAATCGGGTTTTTAGACTGATACAATTTAACTATTGATTCTTTTTCTGGTGCAATTTCTTGCACGTAATCTTTAATTTGATAGAAGAGCTCTTCATCATCAACAGTAATTCCTGTAAAGGTATCATTGAATATGTCTCGTAAAATTGACGAGGCTTTATTCATTTCACCTAATACTTTACTGGGGTGATGTGCTCTGTGTAGCTTTTTACACATTGCCGTCCAACGACTAAGCAAATTTTGTAAATCTTTATCTAGTTCAGCTACTTTTTTGCCTTGTGCTACCGTACGAATAATAACGCCAAAACCTTGGGGAGTAATACTCTTTACCAATCGTTTTAGTCGGTCTTTTTCTTCGCGGTCTTCTATTTTTTGAGAAACAGAAATTCTGCTAGAAAAAGGCACTAAAACAATATATCTACCGGCAATAGAAAGCTCTGAGCTTATTCTAGGGCCTTTGGTCGATATAGGTTCTTTAACGATTTGTACTAATAGCGATTGATTTGATTTTAAGACATCTGCAATTTTGCCGCCTTTATCAATATCTTTTTCAAATGGGAAATTTTTTAAAGAAAAATCTTTTAGTTTACCTGTGCTTACACGTTTTGTGAATTTTAAAAGGGAAGGTAATTTTGGCCCTAAATCATGATAATGCAAAAATGCATCTTTCTCATAACCTACATTTACAAATGCAGCATTTAGTCCAGGAACGGCTTTTCTGATTTTGGCTATAAACACATCACCAACAGCAAAGTCATTACTATCTTCATCTTTCTGTAATTCAATAAGTTTTCCATCTTTTAATAAGGCAAAATCAACATTTTCGGAACCAGATCTAATGATCAATTCTTTATCCATTTAGTTAATTTTTATCCATACGCTCTAGTTAAGAGTTAAGAGCTAAGTGTTAAGGGTTGAAATCTTATAGAATAACAACCAGCAACTAACAGCTAGTAACAAACAACCAAATTATACAGATGGATTATACATTATTTTTTCACAGGATTTTAAATCCGTGGAGTTCATAAAACACCAAAGGCGTTAAAAAATTAATGAACTCATTTCAAAGAACTTGTTGTTTTTAAAACCAAAAAAAGTAGCTAATCTAACTACTTTTTTGATTTATTTTTTCTTTTTGTGACGGTTAGCGCGTCTACGTTTCTTACGTTTGTGCGTCGCTACCTTATGTCTTTTACGTTTTTTACCACTTGGCATAAATAGTGTCTTTTTAAATTAATAATTCGATTTAATTAACAATCCCGATAGCTATCGGGACCGCACTTTGTTGTTCTATTTAACGTCTACATTTGTTTTAACGCCCTCTACAAAAACTTTTGCAGGCTTAAATGCAGGAATATTATGAGCAGGTATTTTGATCGTTGTGTTTTTAGAAATGTTTCTACCTGTTTTTTCAGCTCTTGTTTTAATTATAAAGCTTCCAAAACCTCTTAGGTAAACATTATCACCACCTTCTAAAGAAGTTTTTACTTCTTCCATAAATGTTTCAACAGTTGCTTGAACATCACCTTTTTCAATTCCTAATTTCTCAGAAATTTTTGCTACTAAATCAGCCTTCGTCATTTTTAATATTTTTATTTTTTGGATTACTATAAATTTTAAAAGGGATGCAAATATAGGAATTAAATATTCAATATTTCAAACCTAATTCACTAAAATTTAATATTATAAAGGTTTATTTTTGTTTGCTCGATTAAATGAATTAATGATATTTTCAAAAACTTTAACACATTGGTATTCAAACAATAAGCGAAATTTGCCTTGGCGCGAAACCAATAATCCATATTACATTTGGTTATCAGAAATTATTTTACAGCAAACCCAAGTAAAACAAGGGCTGCCTTATTATGATGCTTTTGTTACTAAATATCCAACGGTTTTTGATTTGGCAAAAGCTAATGAAAGTGATGTGCTAAAACTTTGGCAGGGACTTGGGTATTACTCTCGCGCTAGAAATTTACATGCTACTGCCAAACATGTTGCCAAAGCACTTAAAGGCAAGTTCCCTAATAACCATAAAGACTTATTAAAGCTAAAAGGTGTAGGCGATTACACAGCAAGCGCTGTGGCCTCCATTTGTTTTAATGAAGTTGCTGCAGTGGTAGATGGAAATGTTTATAGGGTATTGTCACGCTATTTTGGTATTGATACCCCCATAAATTCGTCAAAAGGTGCAAAAGAATTCAAACTATTGGCTCAAGAATTAATTGACAAACAGTATCCTGCGGAATTCAATCAGGCTATTATGGAGTTTGGCGCTACCCAGTGCAAGCCCAAAAACCCATATTGTCATATTTGTCCGTTTAACCAAGGATGTATAGCGCTTAACACCAATAGAATATCTGAATTACCAGTAAAAATCAAATCCGCGAAAGCGAAAAAAAAGCACTTCAATTTTTTAGTATTTATTTCTGAAGACGAAAAAACTATTTTACAGAAAAGAGAAGGCAAAGGCATTTGGCAAAGCTTATATCAATTTCCTTTGATTGAAACAGATAAAAATATGGATGCTGAGAGTTTTAAAAAACATATTGAAAACGAGGATTTACTGAAAGATGTTTCTTTTGATTTGTCCTTATATAATAAAGACGTTATTGTACACAAATTATCGCACCAACATTTATATACTAAATTTTGGATTCTGAACGTCAATAGGCTGACTGTTGAAGGTATTTCAACCCGTGATATACGAAATTATGCAGTACCCATTTTAATAGGAAATTTTATTGAATCGTTTAATTTTCAATAGAATGGTTTATGTAATCATATTTTTTTATTAATTTTAAAGAAATGCGAAGCAAATGAGTAATTTTGTACTCTATATAAAAAATAATAATTATGTCTGGAACTTTAAATAAAGTAATGCTTATTGGTAATTTAGGTGATGAAGTAAAAATGCATTATTTTGAAGGTGGCGGTTGTGTTGGTCGTTTCCCTATTGCTACTAGCGAAACCTATACGAGCAAACAAACCAACGAGCGTATTACCAATACCGAATGGCATAATATTATAGTAAGGAATAAAGGCGCCGAAATTTGCGAAAAGTATTTAAGCAAAGGGGATAAAGTTTATATTGAAGGCCGGTTGAAAACTAGAAAATGGACAGACGACAAAGGAAATGATAGATATTCTACCGAAATTCAATGTACCGATTTTACATTTCTTTCAACTAAAAAAGAAAGCGGAAATAATGCTACAAGTACTCCAGTTGCACAGAAGCCTGCGGAAAGTCAACAACCAACTAGCCAGACCATAGAAGACGAGAAAGATGACCTTCCTTTTTAACAATACACTCGATAACTTATCGAGAAATCCACGTTTAACTAAACCGATAGTAATTGGATCCTGACCCCGAGAGTTTTAAGCCTTTAATTATGGCAATTGATTTTTCAGTTGTTTTTGGTTTTGCATTATTATTTTTGCTTTTAGTGTGTTCTGCACTTATTTCTGGTGCCGAAGTGGCGCTGTTTTCTCTTAATAGAGGTGATGTTGAAAATGGTGAGCAGCAAAAATCTAAGCGCATTCAAATCATTTTAGAACTATTATCACGCCCTAAAAAACTATTGGCTACCATATTAGTGGCTAATAATTTTATCAATATAGCTATTGTTATTTTGTTTGCCTTTTTGGGCGATTTTATGTTTGGCAGTATTGCAAATCCGCAAATTAAGTTTGTAGTAGAAGTCGTTGTAGTTACCTTCTTGATTTTATTGTTTGGTGAAATATTGCCTAAAATTTATGCAAGCAGAAACAATTTAAAGTTTGCCACATTTATGGCTTACCCACTTCGAGTTTTAGATGTGCTATTATCTCCTGTAAGTTTACCAATGCGAGGTGTAACATTGGCTATTCACAATAAATTAGGAAAACAGAAATCCAATTTAAGTGTGGATCAATTATCACAGGCTTTAGAGCTAACAAGTGATGAAGATACTACCAAAGAAGAACATAAAATATTACAAGGTATCGTATCGTTTGGAAATACAGATACCAAACAAGTTATGCGACCTCGCATAGATATTTTTGCTCTTAATATTGAACAGAAATATTTAGAGATAATGCCTGAAATTATATCTAATGGCTATTCAAGAATCCCTGTTTATAAAGATAATATTGACACTATTAAAGGGATTCTTTATGTAAAAGACTTATTGCCCTATATAGACCGAAGACAGTTTGATTGGACCAGTTTAATACGAGAGCCTTTCTTTGTGCCAGAAAACAAAAAACTTGATGATTTAATGGCAGAATTTCAAGAAAAGAAAGTTCATTTAGCAGTTGTAGTCGATGAATATGGAGGGACTTCTGGGTTGATTTCTTTAGAAGATATTATTGAAGAAATTGTGGGAGATATAAGTGATGAGTTTGATGATGAGGATTTAATGTATTCTAAATTAGACGACCATAATTATGTGTTTGAAGGCAAAACCGCTTTAAAAGATTTTTATAAAATTATTAAAGCTGAAAATGACACTATTTTTGAGGCTAGCAAAGGTGAGGCTGAAACCATCGCAGGATTTGTTTTAGAAATATCAGGTAGTTTTCCGAAACTGAACAGTAAAATAAATTTTGAAAATTACGTTTTTACTATTGAAGCTTTAGATAAAAAACGCATTAAACTTGTGAAGTTTACCATAATATAAATGACTGGGTATTGCTCCTTAAAACTGAAAACTTTATGATTTTAAAACAGACTTACTCACTTGTATTCAAAATATTTTTGATGTTTGGGTTTTTCTTGCTCATGTCTTGTGGCGAAGATTACGTGCCAAAACCCAAAGCCTATTTAAGATTAGAATACCCAAAAGCAAAGTATGTTGATACTAATTTAGAGTTGCCATTTTCTTTTGAAACCAATGTGTTAGCAACACATATTAAAACAAAAAAAGTTAATGCATCCACTGAAAGTTATGGTATTAATTTAGAATATCCTACCTTAAAAGGCACTATCTTTTTAACTTATAAAGCGATTGAAAAGGACAAAAAAAATCTCATAGCTTTTTTACGAGATGCTCAAAACCTCACACAAAAACACGCTATTAAGGCAGATGAAATCCCGGTAACACCTTATGAAAATGATGAAAGAAAAGTGTATGGAGCATTTGCTGAAGTAAAAGGCAATGTAGCATCACCAGCACAGTTTTACGTAACCGATAGTGTGAATCATTTTTTAACAGGCTCTTTATATTTTCACGCAAAACCTAATTACGATTCCATTTTACCAGCTGCCAATTATTTACAAAAGGATATTAAGCATATTATGGAATCGGTTACTTGGAAATAAGTTAAGAGCATAAATGCTTAATAACCCTTCAAATATTTTAAAAAATCATCTCTAGAAATGGCCTCTGCGCCTAAACTTTCTAAATGACTGGTATAAACCTGGCAATCTATAAGTTTATAATTAGTGTTTTGAATAAACTTAATAAACCCCACTTTACTGGCATTACTTTCTTTAGTAAACATGCTTTCTCCACAAAACACACCATTGCCTAAATCTACACCATAAAGTCCAGCAACTAATACGCCTTCTCGCCAAACCTCAACAGATTTTGCATAGCCTAACTCATGAAGTTTTAGATAAGCTTCAATCATGTTATTTGTTATCCAAGTATCATTTTGCCCATTGCGTTTAACTTTTGAGCATTCATTTATAACGTCATTAAAAGCTTTGCTAACTGTAACCGTATAATCTTTTTTACGCAATACTTGTTTCATACTTTTTGAAACTTTCAACTTCTCTGGAAACAAGACGAAGCGTGGGTCTGGCGACCACCACAAAATAGGTTGATCGGTTTCAAACCAAGGAAAAATACCCGACTTATATGCAAGTACTAACCTATCTACAGACAAATCGCCACCAATAGCCAATATGCCTTCTGGCGAAGCTTCATTGACATTAGGAAACCAAATATTTTCGTTTAGGTATTGCATTTACATTTTTGATACTAAAATAATTCTATAAACAAAGAAACCTCAATATTTGTTACAATATTGAGGTTTAAACTTATTAACCCTTCCGTCTTTTGATTCTATAAAATCAAAATCCACCTTCCCTTAAAAAATGGAAGGAATCGATGTTAGGTTTTAAAAAGGTAAATCGTCGTGATCTTCTTCTTTTAAATCTCCTGCAGGCTCAAAAGCATCTGCTGGTGGTATTGGTGGTATGTTTGCTCCTGCTGCTGCTTCAGCTTGTAACGCTTCGATTCTCCAACCTTGAATAGAGTTAAAATATTTAGTTTCTCCTTGTGGATTAACCCATTCTCTACCACGTAAATTAATGCTAATTTTTACTTGCTGACCTTCTTTATAGCTGTTTAACAAATCTGTTTTATCTTGGACAAACTCTACCATAATATGCTGTGGGTATTGCTCTTCTGTTGTTACAACAATTTCTCTTTTTCTGAACCCATTACTTCCAAAAGTTTGAGTTTCTCCAACCATTTTAATTCTTCCTTGAACTTCCATTTACTAATATTTAATATTTGTTTTACTATTTTAACTTAATAATATTTTCCAAGCACTTTCTAAGTCACCAAAACTTAAATAATTTCGCGCTAATTTATGTTTTTCATGGTGTGTAGCTGTTTTTATATTAGGATAACGCTCCCCTACTTCTTCTATAAAATCTTTTACACTTTCTTCTGATGGTAAACGTTCTATATTACCTAACATTCCTAAATCATTCCCAGTTAGCACCATACTATTTCTCACATAGTCTGGAAAACTATCAACCCCAATTCCTAGTGTAGATAGTGGTTTTGGTATTTCAAAAAATCCTTTTTTAGCACGGCTATAATAATTCCCTCCTGCCCTAGCAACCAAATCTAATTTCTTTTGGTCTATAGCTTCATTCTCGTCAAGAACCTCATCATCTATATGCATCCTAACGACTTCGCAAATAATTAAATTTCCAGCGCCACCATCGGTTCCTAACTTAATAATATCATTCACCTTACATTCAAACTGCACTGGTGATTCGGCAACACGAAACGGTTTTACAACATCCGATTTCAACATCGTTAATCCCGCTTTTTCAAACTCATTAACATCCTCAGGATATTCCATACTACTTAATGACATTTGATAAACTATATCAAAATTCACCATATTTATCACCACCTCTTTTGTTGCTTCAATATTTTTTAGCGTGTGCTTAGTTGTGTTATCTCTAACACGTCTTGCAGGCGAAAAAATCATAATTGGCGGATTAGCACTAAACACATTAAAAAAGCTAAATGGCGATAAATTAGGATTTCCACCAGCATCAACAGTACTCGCAAAAGCAATTGGTCTTGGCGCTACGGCGCTCAACAAATAACTATGTAATTTACTGGTTGATAAGCTTTTTGGGTCTAATGACGGCATTAACGTTTTTAAGTTTTCACAAAACTAATCAAAAAAAACATTAAAACTCAAACTAGTTTTCAACATTAGTTTACGGCTGTCAACAATTTTCATTATTTTCCATCAGAGGAAATACAGCTATTATGTTGTTCATCTAAAAACCGATTTACTAACAACTTGTGCAATAATATTAACAGATTTGCATTATATTACTTGATTAACAATTTTAACCATGATTTTCACTAAACATAGCAATGCATTTCGTTGGATTATCATTATAGCGTCTTTTGCTATTGTCTCACTTATTTTGTGGAAAACCTACGAATTTTTTCAGCATTTTAAAGATGAAGAGCGCACCAAAATGGAAAATTGGTCGTTGGCTCAAAACGACTTTATCAATTCCGATAACACTGTTAATTTAGGACTTACTTTACAAATATTAAACAGCAATAAAACCACACCCATGCTTGTTATTAATGAAGATGGAAGTTTGGTGAGTTTTAATAATATAAACGAAACAAAAATTAAAGATTCGCTATATGTTAAAAAATTAATTTTAAAATTTAAAGAAGAAAACAAACCCATTCCTGTAAAATTAGGGAATAGCGTTGTAAGTACCATTTACTACGGCAACTCGCCGTTATTAAATAAATTAAAATACTACCCCTTGGCGTTATTGCTGATTGTTTTTCTATTTGGCGCCGTGATCTTCTTTTTTTATAGCAGTAATAAAAATGCTACCCAAAACAAACTATGGTCCGGTATGGCTAAAGAAACGGCACATCAAATTGGCACGCCTCTATCCTCTTTAATTGGTTGGACTGAAATATTAAAAACTGAAAACGTAAATCCAGATTATATTATTGAAATTGAAAAGGATGTTGACCGATTACAAACCATAACAGAACGTTTTAGCAAAATAGGCTCTTTACCAACTTTGGAAGAAGCCGATATTATTAAAGAAACTATTGAGTCTTATGATTATTTAAAAGCAAGATCTTCCAAGCTTATAGAATTTGACCTTATAATCCCTGAAGGTGAAATTCCCGTAAATCTAAACAAACAACTTTATAGTTGGACTATTGAAAATTTAGTAAAAAACGCTATTGACGCTATGAAAGGTAGAGGCAAACTTACAGTTGAAATATCTCAACTTGAAGACAACGTAAAAGTGAGCGTTACCGATACAGGAAAAGGCATTTCCAAAAAGAATTATAATAAAATTTTTGAACCTGGTTTTACCACAAAAAAGCGTGGTTGGGGATTAGGATTATCGCTCACCAAACGTATTATTGAAGATTTCCATAATGGTAAAATAAAGGTTTTAGAATCTGTAAAAGGAAGAGGTAGTACCATACAAATAAGTTTAAAACGCCTACACTAACCATGTCCGAAAAACTAATTGATATAAAAGAAGTTGCGTTAAAAAACAACTGTCCTGAATGCTACAGCACAGATGGCTTGCGCCTAATGTTTAAACAAAAGATAGTAGAAACTAAATTTCACAAATCGATTACTTCTGAAATTAACCATGAAATAGCCTGTAAAACTTGTAACTCCATAATTTACCCTGTACAATGGACGGACGATATTGAACGTGTTTTTGAATATCAGAAAAAAGCTTTTGTGCCTAAAAAGTCATCAACTTTTTTAAAAAAAGCATCTTGGATTGTTATTATAGGAACCTTAATGTTAATTGCAATACTAATATTTCTAATATTTTATACTGAATTATAACTTAGACTTAATAGCTTCTGCTAATTCTTGAAATTCTTCTGAAGATAATTTTACTTTTTGAATAAATCTTGCATCCTCCATAGACTGTAACGGAATTAAATGCACATGTGCATGAGGCACTTCTAAGCCAATAACACTTACACCAATACGTTTACACGGCACTGCTTTTTTTAAAGCCAATGCCACTTTTCTTGAAAAAGACATCAACCCATTATAAGCGGCTTCATCCAAATCGAAAATTTTATCAACTTCCTTTTTAGGAATACAAAGTGTATGCCCTTTAGCATTTGGGTTAACATCCAAAAACGCTAAAAAATCTTCCGTTTCAGCTATCTTATAGCAAGGAATTTCGCCGTTTATTATTTTTGTAAAAATTGAAGCCATAGGTTTTAAGATTTATTAGATAAGATTTCCGCCGAAGTATATCTTGAGCGAAGTCGAAAGGTGGAAATAAAAAAGAAATTTTCTATCTAGAAATTTCAACAATATCAAATTTCATAATGCCATTTGGCACTTGAATTTCTGCTACATCGCCAACAGATTTTCCCAATAAACCTTTACCAATTGGAGAGTTTACTGATATTTTTCCTGAAGCTAAATCTGCTTCGCCGTCGGCAACCAATGTATAATTCATTTCCATGCCATTGGTTTGGTTTTTTATCTTAACTTTAGATAACACCAATACTTTAGAGTTATCCAATTGCGATTCATCGATAACACGTGCTCCTGCTAAAGCATCTTCTAATTTAGCAATTCTCATTTCCAACATGCCTTGAGCTTCTTTTGCAGCATCATATTCAGCATTTTCACTTAAATCGCCTTTATCTCTAGCTTCAGCAATAGCTCTAGACGCTTTTACACGCTCCACATCTTTTAATTGCCTTAATTCGTCTCTTAATTTTTTTAATCCCTCAGGTGTATAGTATGATACTTTACTCATAACTTCATCGTTTTACTTAATAAAAGATGCTGAAAAAATTCAGCATATAAAAAAATCCCGCTTACACGAGATTGTATAACAAATATACAAAATATTTAACGCATTTTACTTTTTGTCGTAAATTGCATTTTAATTTTTACGAAATCCATGAAATCTATTTTCCCCATTATATGCTTGCTTTTTTTAGTGTCTTGCAGCGGCAATTCTGTTGATGATAAGAATTGCAGATTTTTACTTGATATTGGTGTCAATTTCACTATAGATTTGAGCTTACCACAATACAGTCAATTAACATTTGCTGGCAACTCTGTTTACATACCTAATGTGGGAAATGCAGGCGTTATTATAGCTAGTACTGGCGGAGATTTTTATGCTTGGGATGCCAGCGACCCTAACCATACTCCTAACTCATGTTCTGCACTAATTCCTAATGGATTATTTGGCACATGTGGATGCGACGATGGTAACAGCTATAATTTTATAACAGGAACACCAGACGGCAATGATGGATTGCGATGCTCTTTAAGAAATTATCGTATTGAAAATAATGGTAATAATCTTTTAATATTCAACTAAAAAAGCGCAGTTGACATAAAACCAACTACGCTTTTTAAACCTTAATTTATATTACTTAAAATTTCAATGTAGCACCAACCAAAAAGTTGGTTGTAGCTTGTGGATAATAAAAATTCTCGGTTACAGGAGCATCTAATGAAGCTTCTGGTCTGTAATAATAACTATAAGTATAACCATTAGACACATATTCCGAATTAAACAAGTTATTAACCAATAGGTTTATTGCTATTTCTTTAATCCATTTTGGTTGAAACTTATACGATACGTTTAAGTTGTTTACAAAATAGGCATCAATACTTTTGCTATCGCTAGATGTGTTATCTAAATATTGTTTTCCAACATACTTAGACAACAAAGCAATATTTCCGTTTTTAATTGGAGAAAAAGTTAAAGTGCTTCCAAAAATAACATTTGGTGAAAAGGAAATATCTGTGTCTTCAAATGATGTAACTACAGGTTGATAAGAGACCGTATCGTATGTATTTGGATCATATTGCGTATCATAAACCACATAATCAAAATCTTTTATTTTATTTTGACTAAACGTAGCATTAGCATCAATTCTTAATTGTTCTGACACTTTGTAACCTGTTTGCAACTCAATTCCTGCTCTATAACTCTTATCTACATTTTGCCTGATGGGATCGCCTACATCATCTAAATCTCCTGTTAAAACTAATTGGTCTTTATAATTCATGTAATATAAATTAGCCGTAGCATAGAAGTTTGATGTTTTTAGCTTATAACCAAACTCGAAATCATGTAAACTTTCTGATTTTGGACGTATAGGATTTTTAGTTAAATCGTCTCTATTTGGTTCTCTATTAGCAACAGCAAAAGACCCATAAATACTATTAAAGTTATCTACATTATAAGTTAATCCAAATTTAGGATTAAAAAAATTGTACGATTCCTTTACATCAATATCCACTAAATCAGAACTAGTACCAACCGATTCATAATCTACTTTTCTATATTGCAAATCTAATAGAGCGAACAAATTAGAACTGATATTATATTCAGCTTTTAAATAAGTATTATAATCTTTTTTATCACCATAACTAAAATAATAGTTGTTTCTAATTGGCACTTCTGAAGAAAATGAATCCCAAATGACTTCACCAAAATGATCTCCTTTATAAGAATTAAAACCTCCCCCTAGATATAGGCTTAAGTTCTCTTTTTTATAATTAAGCGAATACACTAGTGCAAAGAAATCATTATCTAACCAACGCCTTCTGATAACATCTCCTTCATCTGAAGCATTAGGACTGTTTGGAAAATAATCGCCTAGCTCTTCACCATCTTTATATTGTTCAAAATATCCTTTTCCTCTAGTATAATTTCCGGAAATATTAGCTGAAAAACGTTTGTTAAATTGATGAGAAGCGTGTAATTGATAATGTGTTTGCTGGTAATTATCTACCTCATTATCGTAAGTATAAAAATTATAAGTTCGACCTGAATTTAATAGGTTTTGAGATTCCGCTTCCGAAGGGTAATTTCTATCTATAAATGCTTGTATTCCATCTCTATCATTGTTAACAACAGCTTCTGGAGTACCATACCAAGATTGGTATGTTTCTTCTTTTCCTCCAAAAACAATAGCTTTTACTGATGTTTTTTCATTTAAAAAACCCGTTTCAACGTAGTATGAATTCAAGTCTGCTCTAGCTCTATCAATATAGCCATCACTTTGAATATTAGATAATCGGCCCTCTGCGTAAAAGTTGTTTATAATTCCTGAACCAATGCTAATATTATGCTTTCTCGTTCCAAAACTTCCAACAGCATTGGTTGTGGTTGCATAACCTTCAGTTGAAGGGCTTAAGGTTTTAATATTTAAACTTGCCCCAAAAGCAGCCGAGCCATTAGTTGATGTTCCCACACCGCGTTGCAACTGTATATCTTCGACTGAAGATACAAAATCGGGCATATTAACCCAGAATGTTCCTTGACTCTCTGCATCATTATATGGAATCCCATTAATAGTAACATTTACTCTAGTAGCATCGCTACCACGTACTCGGATTCCTGTGTAACCAACTCCTGCACCTGCATCACTTGTAGTCACTACAGATGGTAATTGATCTAATAGAATAGGTAAATCTTGACCTAAATTGGTAGACTCCAACGCTTCTTTTGTGATATTAGTAAACGCAACTGGTGTTTTGTCTTTAGCTCTAGTTGCAGAAAGCAAGATTTCATCTAACTTTTCTGTTTTAGTTGAATCTTGAATTTGTTGATTTTGTTGTGCTTTAGCACTGACTGATAACACTAAGAGTGTTAAAAAAAGAAATAAATTTTTCATTACGATTATTTAAAATCGAATAAAAAGAGGTAATTATTCTTTATTGTTAATAATTAGTTTTTGAGCACTTTACTCGTACGACATTATTAAGTTAATTTCCATTTTGAATCCTTAAATCCATAATTTAAGACTAATTCAGATTCAGAAGTAAAAACCAACATTGATGACCTTATCGCACTTGCTAAAAATATCCACTGGACATTTTCTTTATGCTCGTTTCCTAAACAGCATTACCTGTTCTAGGTTCAATGGGTATGATCTCAGCCGATAATAGGCACCCCTTTTTTGAGAACGCTGCAAAGGTATGTTAGATTTATTAATTTCGATTTAAGAATTACATTTATTTTTTAATCGACCTTTGGTTTTCTTCTATTCGCCTTTTTATCAGATAGATTCCGCTTGTTCTTCAATCGTTTTCTAATAACTGATTTCGGAATTTTAGTTGGAACTCTTCTTTTTGGAATAATTAAGGACGCCCTTATTAGCGCTAATAACCGTTTAATAGCAAGTGCTTTATTTTTATGCTGACTTCGGCTTTCATCACATTGAAGTATGAGCACACCATCTTTGGTTAACCTGTGTTGAAGCTTGTTTTGGAGTCGTTCTTTTTGTTCTTCATTAAACACATGCGATTCTGATAGATTAAAAGTCAACTCAATTTTTGAAGACACTTTATTTACATGTTGCCCACCACTACCCGAACTCCTTATGGCTTTAAAACGTAACTCCTGCAATAATGCGTCTTCATTAAACATAATTAGGCTTGGTGCTCAGGTTTTAAAAGGTCGTTTACTGTTTTAACGGGGTTAAAAGTCTTTAACGGCACTTCAACAAAAATAGAATTCCAATACGCCATACTGCCATTCCATAGCCCAGGAAGTTCTAATGCTTTAATATCAACACCATTTTGGGTTTTCATAGTTATAAAAGCAGCTTCTAAATCCACAAAATCTTTAAGGTTAAACTTTTCGCCTTTATAATTCTTTACACCGCAAACTAAGTCTGTGGGATTGAAATGAGTGGCCTTATACACTAAGCTTTGTTGATTTTTTCTTCTAAAATCAATTTGAGCAAATTCTACAATCTGTAATGATACATTATCGTTTTCATCCTTAACCCAAAATGGCCCTCCTCCTGGTTCTCCTTGATTTTTAACCATTCCACATACGCGAATAGGCCTGTTTAACTTTTCTCTTAAATAAACCGTTTTTTCTTGAGAAGTAAACTTATCAAAATCGGGAGTTACAGACACATTCAATCTATAACGTAAAAATAAAACCATGACTTTAAAATCCGTTTCAGTCAAATTAACCTCATCCAACTTCTTCAAATAAGAAAACGTTTTCTGCTGCGCTTCAAGTAACACACCTGCTAATAACTTCTTGTAATTAGAGACTTCAATATTTTTGTCTGAAACTACAATGTTATCAATGTTTTTAATAAAAATTAAATCGTTATTTAATTCGTTCAAATTTTCTAAAAGTGCCCCATGACCAGCTGGTCTGAACAAAATAGAATCATCTTCATTTCTGTATATGGTACCTTTTGGAGTTAATGCTACTGTTTCAGTGGTTTCTTTTTGATATGAAAACGTAACATTAAAATTTGTTTTTGTTTGCTTAACTAATTCTTCATTAATCCGATTTAATTCTTCTATAAAATATTTATGATGCTTTTCTGAGACTGTAAAATGAAGATTCGAATTATTATTTGATGACGCATACAAGGTCGATTCAAATAAATGCTCCTGAAAAGCAGTTATTGCTATATTTCCATACTTATGAAAAGGCAATAACCCTTTTGGAAGAAAACTATAATTAAGCCCTTTTTTATCTAGCATCGTTTTCACAAATTCAAGATGTTTTTCTCCTTCAGATAAACTTTCAAAATCTGAATGTATCTCCTTGACTTTTGAGATAACGGCATTGTAAAAAGGAAACGCTTTTAAGCTATCGAAAAAAGGTTTAATCAATGCATCATTATACTTTTCAGCGTAATCTTCAATACTTTCTTTTGCAGGTTTGAAGTTTTTTAAAAACTGAAATAAAAATTTAAACATCCTTGTTGCTGCGCCAGAGGCTGGCACAAATTTAACAATAGATAAGGCATCCTGTTTCTTTTCATACAACTCGATAAAATCTTGAATTTCATCTTCATTGTATGACTCAATCCCCCTTCCTATAGTTGCAGCTGCTACCAAATGAGAGTAAGACATCCCATTTTTTAAACGTGAAGTTTGCGCATTAACCTGCTCAATGCTTATCCCTTTATTTTCGATTTGTTGAATATCTTTTTCTGAAAACATTATTCTTTATCTTTTAATAGCCTATCAATACATTTAATTGCGGTTTCAAGCCGCTCCTTCTTATTGCCCTTAAGCAATATATAAGGTCTTTTATTTTTTATTAATTCATTTTGAAAAGCTTCAAACATCTGCACTCTATCTTTAGGTTTATCGCGTAAATCATCGGCTTCCCAAGGTGTGTCAATATAAGTTAAAAAATACAAATTGTAGGTGTTTTCCAATGCGTATTTTTCAAGAATAGGATCGCAACTTCCTGAATAATAAGCTTCAGAATACACTTTGGTTTCTAATAAGTCGGTGTCGCAAATTAAAATAGAATCTGTTTTTTTTGCTAGCTTATTTTCTAATTTTATTTGTCCTTTGGCAATAGGCAGTAAATCATCAGGCTCGCAAGTTTTCCGTTCGTTATTCCATTTTTTCTGAAGATACTCACGTGCATATTCTGGCACCCAAACCGAATTATAATAACGAGCTAATTGACGTGATAAAGTCGTTTTTCCAGTAGATTCTGGTCCAAATAAAACTACTTTTATGCAGTTTGAAGGTTCTTGTTTATATTTTTCTTCCATGCTAAATAACCAAAAATGGCAATAATTGTAAACCCTAGGTATTGCAAACTTGTAAATGTAAATCCTTTATAAAAATACAAAGGCACCGAAATAATATCTCCAACAATCCAAAACACCCAATTTTCTAATTTTCGTCTCGCCATTAACCACATCCCTACAAAAAATATGGCCGTTGTAATAGTATCAATATAAGCTACCCAATTTGTCCATTTCCCAAAGGTTTTGTAAACGACGTAAACAAACAAGAGTGTTGCGAAAAATATAGCGATACTTGCTTTTTTTTCTTTTAATGTTGTTATGGAAATAGGAGTTACATGTGTTTCGTCCACTTTTCTTGTCCAAATATACCAACCATAAACACTCATTATAAAATAATAAGCGTTTATCATCATATCTCCCAACAACTGCCATTTCAACAATAAATACACAAAAATCAGGGTGCTAATCATCCCTGTTGGGAACACCCATATCTTATTTTGTTTAGAAAACCAAACCGAAAGAAACCCGAAAACAACCGCCACAATTTCTAGAATAATATCGACTGTTTCGTATTCTGAATACTGCCCGAAGAACAAATCAAAAATGAGGCTCATAATCATGTCTGTCTGATTTTACAATTTTTATATAAAGCAAACCGCGTTCTATGAGTTCAAAAGCTTCTTTTATTTCGGTTGTAAGCAGGTGCATAACTTCATCATAATCACCATAAACCTGAGTAGTTAATGGGTTTTCTAATACTTTTAAATTAGATGCTCTTAATTTTTTTATAAAATGAATGATTGCTGGTTCGTAATCATCATGCAATGGCGTTAAGGTTAATTCTACTGATATTTTCATAGTTCTTTTTTATTTCCGCCTTTCATCTTCGCTCAAGATAAACTACGGCAGAAATCTGTTAATATTTTATGAGATACTGAAACAAGTTCAGCATGACAAATTACTTTCGCAATTTGTCAAAAAACAATTCATCATCTTCAAAAGCTGTACCGATAACAACTAAATCCGCCCCCGCTTGGTAAACATTTTTCAATTGAATTTTACTTTTAATGCCACCACCAACAATTAAGGGGGTTTTTAATTCTTTTTTCACTTGAGAAATAATAGCCCTTGTTAACGGTTCTTTAGCACCACTTCCTGCCTCCAAATATATTAGTTTCATACCTAACAACTGTCCTGCTTTGGCTGTATCTACTATATTCTGAATATCATTTCTCGACATCGGCTTTGTTTCTGTTACTTTTTCAACAGCCGTAATATTTCCACTTTCAATTAAAATATATCCAGTAGGAATCACTTCTAAATTTGTGTTTTTTAATTTAGAAACCGCTTCAATATGTTTCCCTATTAAATACTCCGAATGCCGCCCAGATATAAGCGATAAAAACAACAATGCATCAGCATGATCCGTAATTTGAGTAACATCACCAGGAAATAAAACTACTGGCAAAGTTGTATATTTCTTAATTTCTTCGACCAAAATACCTGTTATGATTTCAGCAACAGTACTTCCTCCAACAAAAATATGCGTTGCTATTGAAGCGTTTACTTTTTTTAAAAAACGGCTCGTGTTTTCAATGTTAAATTTATCTGGATCTATTAAAACCGCCAATAATTTTTCACCATTTATAATGGCATCTTGTATGTCTTTATATATGGAATTCATTTTAAGCAATAGCATAAGCGCAAGTAAAACCTTCAAACTCTAAAAAGTGAATGTTATAACGGTATTTTCTGTTTTTATAATCAATCCATGCTACTGTTTCACTATCATGAATAGCAAATGGAATTACCAAACTATGTTTTCTAAAACTCAAACCAGGTGTTGCAAAAAGTTTATATAAGGATTCTTTAACACACCAAATAGCCGTTAGTTTTTTTATATAATCGGTAGCGTTCTTATTTAAATAATCGAACTCATAATCAATGAATTTATGAGCAATAACCGTAATTTTATCACGTTGTTTTTCAATATCAATACCAACAGTTAAATCACTTATAATTACTGCCGAAAAATTAAACGAATGGGTTATTGAAATTTGTTTACCATCTTTTAAATGTGGTTTCCCATTTTCATCATAAAACAAATCGGCATCCTCATAACCAAAAGCTGCTAATAAATGACGAACACTTAAAAACCCACGCTGATGCAATTCACTTTTCATACCTAAAACACGCTCTAGAGCAACTGGCTTTAAGTTTACACCTCTCTTTAAATCTTCATAAGACTCAGTAATCTTCCAGATTTTAACAGTAGTTTGTGAATTTGGAGTAATGGTTTTATATAAAGGCATTTAATATTCTAAAAGTTAATAGTTATCTTTGCACCGCCTAAGGTGAATTAAATTATTTGGTTAGCGAATTTAACCAAATTATATCAAATGAATATCAAAATTATTGATGGTAAATTTGAATTATATTTTCTTTAAATAAGGAAGAAAATATAATTAAGTACGATTCGCAATGAAGCTTAGCATTTAAAAAAAAAGAAAATTACTATGAGTACAAAAACAATTCCTTACGTAGCTAGTAAAGTAAAAGATGCCTCTCTTGCTGATTGGGGACGAAAAGAAATAGAGTTAGCTGAAGCTGAAATGCCCGGTTTAATGAGTTTACGTGAAGAATACGGAAATTCGCAACCACTTAAAGGGGCAAGAATTGCTGGATGTTTACACATGACCATTCAAACAGCGGTTTTAATTGAAACTTTACAAGCTTTAGGTGCAGAAGTAACTTGGAGTTCTTGCAACATATTTTCAACACAAGACCAAGCTGCTGCTGCTATTGCCGCTGCTGGAACTTCGGTTTATGCATGGAAAGATATGACTGAAGAAGAATTTGATTGGTGTATTGAGCAAACCTTATTTTTTGGTGAAGACAGAAAACCCCTGAACATGATTCTTGATGATGGTGGCGATTTAACCAATATGGTTTTAGATAAATACCCAGAATTAGCTGGAGGAATTAAAGGTTTATCTGAAGAAACCACAACAGGTGTTCACAGACTTTATGAACGTGTAAAAAACGGAACATTACCAATGCCGGCTATTAACGTTAATGATTCGGTTACAAAATCGAAATTCGATAACAAATACGGTTGTAAAGAAAGTGCAGTAGATGCAATTCGTCGTGCCACAGACCTTATGCTAGCAGGAAAACGTGTAACCGTTTGTGGTTATGGTGATGTTGGTAAAGGTACCGCGGCTTCGTTTAAAGGCGCAGGAAGTATTGTAACAGTTACAGAAATTGACCCTATTTGTGCACTTCAAGCAGCTATGGATGGTTTTGAAGTTAAAAAACTGGAAACTGTAATTGGCAATACAGATATTGTAATTACTACAACAGGAAATAAAGATATCGTTCAAAGTCGTCATTTTGAAGCTTTAAAAGACAAAGCTATTGTTTGTAATATTGGGCATTTTGACAATGAAATTGATATGGCTTGGTTGAATAAAAACCACGGACATACCAAAAACACTATTAAACCTCAAGTTGACAAATACACCATTGATGGAAAAGATATTATCATTCTTGCCGAAGGACGTTTAGTAAACTTAGGTTGTGCTACAGGCCACCCGAGTTTTGTAATGAGTAACTCATTTACAAATCAAACTTTAGCGCAAATAGAGCTTTGGACTAACGCAGATGCCTACGAAAACGATGTGTACATGTTACCAAAAGCTTTAGATGAAAAAGTGGCAAAATTACACTTAGCAAAAATTGGTGTGGAGCTAACAGAACTTCGCGAAGAGCAAGCAAGTTATATTGGTGTAACTGTTGATGGGCCTTATAAGCCTGAGCACTATAGATACTAACTTCCTTTGAAAAAAGGAATCTCATAAAATATAAATCCCAAACATTTCTGTTTGGGATTTTTTTATTTTATAGAGGTCTCAAAAAAATTAGTTAGATTTTTCGTATTTTTAAATTACGATGACTTACGAAAAACCTAAAATAAAAGTCCCCCGATTTAATGAGGCATCTGGTTTTTATACGACCAAGAAACGCTCAAAAATAATGAGCCGAATTCGAGGTAAAAACACTAAACCCGAACTCTTATTCAGAAAAGCTTTGTGGACCAAAGGTGTGAGATATCGTGTTAATTCTAAAAAACTTCCTGGGAAACCAGATGTATCCATTCAAAAATATAAGTTAGCCATTTTTATTGATGGTGAGTTTTGGCATGGTTACAATTGGCAAGAAAGAAAAAGCAAACTAAAGTCTAATCGCGGTTTTTGGATTCCTAAAATAGAACGTAATATGCAACGCGATAGCGAGGTTAACTTGGAATTGAAAAATTTAGGTTATACTGTTTTTAGGTTTTGGGAACGGGAAATAAAAAAAGAGCTCAACAAATGTATAAATGATGTGATGATCTACATTTATACAGGTGAAAACCAATGAGTATATATTAACACTCTAGGTTTTTCAATTACTCATCAACCATATCCTCTTCAAAATACCACCATAAGCTAGAATCAATAGACGCTTTCATCTTAGTAATATCAGCACCTTCTTTTAAAAAAATAGTAATATTCTCGTTTGCTCTATTTTGACCAATACTTTGCCTTATTTCTATCTCTTCTATTTCATTAAAATGCTCTAAATGTTTTTTTATTCTTGAATCTAAAGATTCATCCGCTAAAAAAATCTTAATGGTTTGGTGACTCGGAGAGTTTCTAATTTCTGACCTGAACGGTAGCATAAGCATTAATTTTAAGTGAAACAAATTGCAATTGCGAATGCAATACTATAAAGTTAAGCATTTATTTAATATCTTTTGGAATAAATTTTCCCAATGAGGAATAAACGCATCGTTATTTTAAACAATCTACTAGCACAAGTTGAAGAACATATTCCTTTTAAAAAGCAAATAAACCCTTCTGTTTCGAAATCTGATATAGGCTGGCAACTAGACCACACTTTAAAAGTTATAAATGACGTTTGAGGCATCTTAATAAAAACAGATCCCAATAAATATAAAAAAGAATTTAATGCTATACGAACAGTATTATTCACGCTATGCTACATCCCAAGAGGGAAAGCAAGAGCACCGAAAGTGGTATTGCCACCAGATGTTATTTTAAAAGAAGACTTATTCAATCAATTACGAGAAGAACATTATCATATTAAAGCAGTTAAACCATTACCAAAAACATCGCATTTTAAACACCACGTTTTTGGTATGCTAGCAAAACAACAAACGCTTCGCTTTTTAGAAATTCACACTAAACATCATTTAAAAATTGTAAATGATATTTTGAAGTAATAAAGAATTTCTAAAATTCTTTATTTAGATTCCCGATTTTACGGGAATGACAATTTCAACGGAAACCTCGAGACAAATCCTCGAGGAATTATTTTTCAAACAAAAAGCCCTCTCTGTAAACAGAAAGGGCTCTTAAGTTTTTTTAAAGAAAAGTATTCCCTAAGCCTCAAAAGGCTCAATAGAAACATACGATTTGTTATCTTTTTTCTTTGTGAATTTTACAACGCCATCAACATATGCGTGTAATGTGTGATCTTTTGAAGAATATACATTTTCACCTGGGTGATGTGTATTTCCTCTTTGTCTTACGATAATGTTTCCAGCAATGGCAGCTTGACCACCAAATATCTTAACACCTAAGCGTTTCGATTCTGATTCTCTACCATTTTTCGAACTTCCGACTCCTTTTTTATGTGCCATTTTATTTCGATTTTAGTTTTTAAAATTAACTTAAAGCAGCAATTAAATCAGCTTTCTTCATTGAAGAAATTCCTTCAATACCTTTAGCTTTTGCCATGTCTTTCAATTCAGCAACTGTTAATTTGCTTAAATCTTGAGTTGCTTCAGCTTTAGGAGCAGCAGCTTTCGCTTCCACTTTTGGTTCTGCTTTTTTAACTTCTTTTTTCGGAGCAGCTTTTTTAGCTCCAGAAGCAGCAATACTTTCAATTACAATTTCAGTTAAAGATTGTCTGTGTCCGTTTTTTACACGGTAACCTTTACGTCTTTTCTTCTTGAAGACTATTACTTTATCACCTTTAAGGTGCTTTAAGACTTTTGCACTTACTTGTGCTCCATCTATAGCCGGGGCGCCTACAGTTACTTTGTCACCATCACCTAAAAGAAGTACATTATCGAAAGAAACTTTCTTACCTTCTTCAGTTTGTAAACGGTTAACAAAAACTCTTTGGTCTTTTTCAACTTTAAATTGATGCCCTGCTATCTCTACAATTGCGTACATAGCGTAACGTTTTTATTAATTAATTTTGTTCAAAAATGAGTGCAAATATACTGCTAATTAATTAATCTACAAACGTTATTATTAATTTTGAGGAATATTTCCGGTCTTTTTAAAAAGTTGCATCACTGTTAGCGCAGAAACTACTGTTGTTGCTAAACCCATAACAGCAACCACAAAGGTTACCATGCCCACATCTGCATTAAAGCCTCCTTTTATTTTTTGAAGTAATTCTGGTATAAATTCACTATTTATTTCTGTTGCATAAAACAAAAAGAAGATGGTAAACACTATAGTTGCAACAAAACCCGCAATGATTCCTGTTTTAAAACCTTCGCCGTAAGAGAAATTATCTGAGTTTTCAAACTTACTTAGACGTATAGCTTCGTAAATTCCAAAACCTGTGATAATAGCGTTAACAAAACTAAATGCTGGATTTGTATGTTTATCAACCATTGCTAGAACCAAAAAATAAGCTATTAAAACAGCACTAGTAACTAAGCCAAAACGAATGGGAAGCGATAATTTTTTCATAACTATACGGGATTAATTCTCTTAAATTTCGTAAAAAATCCTGAATAAAAATAATTATTAGCCTTTTTTTAAAAAAATCCGCATGTTATTTCAAGTGATTGTGTTTGTTTTTTAGTCGCAACATATAGTATCCTTTATGATGATTTTGCGTGAGTATTAAACTTTTAGCTATGAATGTTTCATGTTATAAGAATCATAAAATTTTCCTTTTTAAGCTACTAAACCACTTTATTTAGTAGCTTTGTACTATAACCTTTAAAACATCTTTTCAATGAAAACCATAAAACATATTTTTGCACTTGTATTAATTACAGCTTTTGCTTTTAGTTGTAAAAATGAAGTTAAGCCTGAAGTTAAAACTGTTGAAACTGAAACGGTAAAAGAACTAGACCCAAATGCAACCTACGCTAAAGCAGAATTCACTATTGATGGCATGACGTGTGCTATTGGTTGTGCTGCAACTATTCAAAAAAAGATTTCTAAAATGGAAGGTGTTAAATCTGCTACTGTAGATTTTGACAAAAGGCTTGCCATGGTTGAATACAATGAAGCTAAAGTTACACCTACTCTACTTGAAGAAACCGTAACTAAAGTTGCAGATATCTACAAAGTAAGCGATATGAAAACCGTAGATGATTTTTCTACAAAAAAAGCATGTGCTGCAGATTGCACTAAAGCGTGCTGTGCAAACAAAGACAAAAAAACTTGTGAACCTGGTTGTGAAAAAGAGTGCTGTAAAGCTGGCGAAAAAACAACTTGTAAAGCAGATTGCAAGAAAGCTTGTTGCGCTAAAAAAGAAGCTTAATCCATAAAAAAACATACAAAGCAGAGCCATTCTGAATTTACTTGTGCTAAAATAATTTTAGGGCAATTACTGCGCTATTTTAAATCCTCAAAATCACTCAAGTCTTCACAAACAAGTTGTGCTTAAATTTTGTATTAAAAACTTCCAATTACACTCCAAACTGGTTTGCGATTTTAATGTGTCCTTGAGTCGCCAATCATTTAGAAAGTTTGGGAGCTGACTATTCCTATTATATAAACTTTTTAGAGTTTTTGTAGCATCAAAATTAAAAATTCAAAAAAAATATTTAAAAGGATGTAATAATCTTTAACTTCTACCACTAACCATGAAAAACAATGTTTGAGTAACGATTTTTATATATCATCAATTTTACCCTATTCTGGAATAATTATAAAGATTTGTAGGGCATATACCGATTCGCAAGAAGATTTCGAAGATTATTATCAAGAAGTCTGTTTGCAAATTTGGAGAAGTCGAGATAAGTTCCGTGGCGATGCTAAATGGTCTACATGGATATACCGGCTATCATTAAATATATGTTTGACATTAATCAAGAAAAAGAAAAGAAATCGTCAGCACTATAATTCCGATTATATGGTTGAAAGTGAAGCTATAGAAGATGATTGTACATTTTCTGATGAATCTCTTAACCTCCTATATGTAGCCATCAAACAACTATCAGAAATTGATAGAGCGGTTATTTTACTTTATCTGGAAGAAAAGCCAAACAAAGAAATTGCGGAAATAATTGGCACAACACCAAACAATATAGGTGTTCGTGTCAATAGAATTAAAGAACGATTAAAAAAATTACTAGATGGAAAAATCAATTGAATCAATTTGGAAACAAGGCTTTTTAGAAAACGATGCTATGGTAGCGCCAAAGTTGAATAACCTTTACAATCAAAAGTCTATTCATATTATAGACAAATTCAAAAGAATGTTTAAAATAAACCTAAACGCACTGGTTGTATTTTCTTTTTTTATTTTGATAGCTTCTTTTTTTGTAAAAATTCCTGTTATGGGAGTGCTTATGTTCATTCTTTTTAATGTTATTGTTATTGTAAATAAAAGGTTATTGAAAGGTTTAAATGACATTGACAAAAACGTGAGCAGTTATCAATATCTTAAGTCTTTCGATACTTGGATGAAGGCTCAAATTGCAGTTAATTATAAAATGTCAAAATATATTTACCCATATATTTTTATTGCTATGGTTTCTGGTTTTGGGTTTTCAAGTCATTTTAGGGAAACTTTAAATAGAATATTAGGAGGTTATCAACCTTATGTATTATACGGCATACCTGTATTTTGGGTACTTACTATGATAGCAATCGTAGTAGTATTAGCCATATTTGGAGGACGCATTTATAAATGGGATTTAAAAATAGTTTACGGACGCATTTTAAAAAAACTAGATGAGCTTATTGCCGATATGGAAGATTTAAGAGCTTAGTTTTGAATGGATAAAAAAATAAATCTTTGATGAGTGTAATATTTTTTGATTTCGAACACTAATTTATACCAAATGAATTTCAAAATGATTGATAATAAATTTGAATTATATTTTCTTTAGATAAAATAGAAAATACGAGCATAGCCATAGTTACGGTTATATTTTATATTGAAATTTAAGGGAAATAGGAACGAATTTAATCAGTTGTTTTGATGCTCTTTTGGTATTAGATAAAGATTAATATTATGAACATAATTGAAGCATTAGGTTTTTTTGAAAAGCAATTAAAAGAGACCGACAAAAAGAGAGAAATAAAGATTTACAGAAGCTTTATTTCCATTTTATCAAATTTAAAAAGCAGGGGTTTAAGTGAAAACCAATTGTTGTCGATAGAAAATGAAATTGAAATATTGAATTTAAAATCGAACCCCGAAAACAAAAGAAAATATTTTAGCAAAAAACTTAATGCCTTTAAAACCTATTTAAAAAAGGAGTTCTCTTTAATTTCAGAAGGCTATTATACAGCTATAGGAATGAGTTTGGGCATGTGTTTTGGAGTTGCTTTCGGAACTAGTCTTGGAGCATCTGGCAACTCAATAGGTCTTGCTTTAGGGATGTTAATTGGTCTTGTTATTGGTAGAGCTAAGGATCTGGAAGCTGAAAAACAAAATAGAGTATTGCGAACAAAAATCAATTAGAATTTCAAACTTCCAAATACCTAAAGCAATATATTCCATAATCATACACCATACTATGTGCTTACATAGTTGCCTTTACAAAAGTTGATTTTCTTTTAACTTTAATCTCTTTTACCTGACAAACGTCATATTTTTTGATTTAAAAAAACGTGATATTAGTTTATTAATCATAAAATATGCTAACAATACAAGATTTTAAAGAACTTAAAACGAAAGAAGGGTTTATCAATCTTCTTAAAACAAAACAACCTGAAGAGCAGTTTAAGGACACGCTTAATACTCTTGCTTATGAAAAAGAGTTAAAAATGCTTCAGGCAGAATTAGTAGACCTTCAACAATGGGTTGCTAAACATAAAAAAAGGGTATGTGTTATTTTCGAAGGCAGAGATGCCGCAGGAAAAGGAAGTGCAATACGACGTTTTATCGAACATTTAAATCCGCGGTCTATGCGGGTTGTAGCTTTAACAAAACCTACAGATGTTGAAAAAGGGCAATGGTATTTTAGACGATACATTAAAGAAATGCCAAATCCAGGTGAAATTGTTTTTTTTGACAGAAGCTGGTACAATCGTGCTGTTGTAGAACCCGTTATGGGATTCTGTAACGAGGAAGAGTATGACAAATTCATGGTACAGGTTCCAGAGTTTGAACACATGCTTTATGAAGATGGTGTTGATTTGATAAAATTTTGGTTTTCTATTTCTAAAGAAGAGCAAGTACGTCGGTTTAATTCAAGATTACAAAGCCCATTAAAGCGTTGGAAATTTAGTCCAGTAGATCAAGAAGGGCAAAAACGTTGGGATGATTATACTTATTACAAAGAGCAAATGTTTAGTAAAACACACACTACATTTAGTCCATGGATTATTATAAAAACTAACATAAAGAAAGAAGCTCGTTTAGAAAGTATGCGCTATGTATTGTCTAAATTTAAATATGAAAACAAAGGCAACTCTGGTATAGAATTATTCCCAGACCCAAATATAGCACAACGTTATCACAGACTTGTTAAACAAATTGACTAAGACTATACTATGGATAATAATATAACAGTAAAAGACTTAAAAAAATTAAACTCTAAAAAAGGGATCATTCAGTTTTTATTAGATGATACGATTTCTGTTTCAAAAGTTTTAAGAAACTTGAATTATGAATCGCGGTTAAAATCTTTACAAGAAGAATTAATTAAGCTACAGAATTGGGTTGAAGAGCATCATGAAAAAATTGTGATTATTTTTGAAGGTAGAGATGCAGCTGGTAAAAGTGGTGCTATTAGAAGAATTACAGAGCATTTAAACCCTAGGGAATTTAAAGTAGTAGCACTTCCTAAGCCTACTATTGAAGAAAAGGGACAATGGTATTTCCAAAGGTATATAAATAAATTACCTAGGAAAGGAGAGATTGTTTTTTTTGATAGAAGCTGGTACAATAGAGCTATTGTAGAACCTGTTAATGGATTTTGTTCAAATGAGCAGTATGCCGTTTTTATGAATCAAGTTAATCAGTTTGAGCGTATGATAACCGAATCGGGAATTAGATTGGTAAAATTTTATTTCTCTATTTCAAAAGATGAACAAGAACAACGTTTTGAAGACATAAAAAGGAGTCCTTTAAAAAAGTGGAAATACAGCCCCGTAGACCAAAAAGCCTTGGAGCTATGGGATGATTATACGGAATATAAAAAGAAAATGTTTAAAAAAACACATACTAAAATAGCACCTTGGGTAATAATTAAAGCAAACAAAAAAACGAAAGCAAGAATAGAAGCCATTGAGCATCTTTTAAATGTGATGCCCTACCTTCCAAAAGATGAAGCCGTTATAGAGCATGTTGAAATTATAGAAAAAGAAATCGGTTAAACCTCATCATATCTAAAACAACCCTTTACATGGTCGTTCACCATGCCAGTAGCTTGCATGTGTGCATAAACAACAGTTGGGCCTACAAACTTAAAGCCTCGTTTTTTTAAGTCTTTACTTAAAACATCACTAATGGCTGTTGTAGCAGGAACATCTTGCATACTTATGCATTCATTTTTTATAGGCTTTCCATCAACAAAACCCCAAATATATTTACTAAAACTGCCAAATTCTTTTTGAATTTTTATAAAAGATTGGGCGTTAGTAATCGTGGCTTTTATTTTGAGTTTATTTCTGATGATCCCAGCATCTAGAAGTAGTTCATCAATTTTACCTTTGTTGTAATTGGCTATTTTTTTATAATCGAAATTATCAAATGCTTTTCTAAAGTTTTCACGTTTGCGCAACACGGTTATCCAACTTAAACCCGCTTGAAAGGTTTCTAAAATTAAAAATTCAAATAAGGTAGCATCGTCATAAACAGGCACACCCCACTCATTATCATGGTAAGCTTCATATAAATCATCACCTTCGCACCAACCGCATCTGTATTTTTTCATTTTCTATATAAGGACTATTAAATAACGCCATTATGGGAACCTGTAAGGTTTAAAGTAAAAGTATGACAAATATCATCTTAATTAAAATCTTGAGGTGTTAATTTTGTCCCAGAAGATTTTGTTCCAAAAAATAAATATTATGAATCCCATTATAAAAAAAAGTATTGAACGTAGTATCTCTTATCAAGACTATAGAGACTTAGTAAACCAGTTGACTGAGGCGAATTCTAATACTGGATTAGAAAAAACAGAGGATTTAGCAAATTACACAAAGCTTAATGATAAACGCATGAAGCGTTGGGACAAAACCATAAAAGTATCTGAAGCCACTCAACAAAGGATTTCAAATTTTAATCTAAATATATCATGGTTAGTTATCGCGGAGAGTTGGTGTGGTGATGCTGCCCATGTAATACCAGTACTTAATAAAATAGCAGAGTTGAACACCAATATAAACTTAAGATTGGTGCTACGTGACGAAAACCCCGAGCTTATGGATGCTTTTTTGACAAATGGAAATAAAGCAATACCTAAAGTAATTATAGTTGACAATGAAACAGGAAATGTTTTAAACACTTATGGCCCTAGACCAAGTGAAGCCGCAAATTACGTAAAGCGATTTAAGGCGAAATACGGTATGCTTACACCCGAATTTAAAGAAGATTTACAGCATTGGTACAACAAAGACAAAGGACAAAATGTGATTAATGATGTTACTGAAATACTTTGCAAATTAGAGCCTGTTATTTGCCAATAAAGTAAAATGTAATGGTCCCTATTTGAGTTTCTTTTGAAGCATCATTACTAAATTGCGACTGCTCAGCATACTCAATTGCATGTTCAATTAAACACGCGTTGCTCGATGTTGAAGAGGTGTTTACGTAAGCATCTATTACACTACCATTAGAATTAACAGTTATATTTACTACTATTTTACCATCTACCTCGCAAAGGTATACAGGAATGGGGATGTAAATTTTGGTTCTATTGGTTAATGAAAACCTGATGGAACTTTTAGAGTTATTTCCCTGAGATTGTTGTTGCTTAAGCAAATCATTGACTTTACTGAATTTTGATAATTCCTCTTGATTTAATTTTGACTCTTCAGGAATTTCATAAGTTTTACTGGTTCTTGTTTGACTTTCAGAAATATGACTAGATTTAGGTACATAATCTTCAGGAGGCGCAATAGTTTTATAAGCTTGGGCAAAGTGTTTCACTTCTTGAGTTTCATTAAAAGCTTCATTGGTTTCAGCCTTTGTATTATTGAGTTTATCTAAAGCTTCAAGTATTTTAATATCTTCTTCGGCAAGCTCTTTTTCAGGTTCAATTTCATAGTAACTTTCAGTCATGAATTCGCTCTGTTTTTTCAAGCTTAAATTAAAAATAGACAAGACAACAGTTCCAGAAATTAGAAGTGTTATTAGCAAGGCTTTATGTTGATTTGTTAGGTTCAAATCGATATTTTTTAGATTTAAGGTTTATTAAAGATACGCAAAAAGAACAAAAAAGGTTTAGAATAGCACAAATTCGACGAAAACGGACATACTGGACAATCCTTCTGAGGCTTTGTAGCCGAAGCGTTTTCTTGTGAAATGAATGCCAATTGAAAAAGAGTATAAAGGCATTATTTATTGACTTCATTAAGAAAAACTTTTGAAGCAAGTAGTGCATCAACAATTATTCCGAAGTCAGAATATTTATGAAGCTTTCAATTGTAGATGCATTGTTTACATTAAAATCTCCAATCTTGGTGCGTCTTAGGTTTGATAAATGTGCACCAGAGTTTAATGCTTTACCAAAATCATTAGCCAAAGAACGAATGTAAGTACCTTTGCTACAGACTACTCTAAAACCAAGATTTATTGAGCCTGTACTGAGCCCAGTCGAAGTATCAATATTTGTGATTTCAAATTCTGAAATATTTACCGTTCTTGCTTTAATTTCAACAGCTTCACCAGCTCTAGCATATTCATATAAACGTTTTCCATCTTTTTTTAACGCTGAGAACACAGGCGGAAATTGTTGAATCTCACCAATAAACTGTGCTGTAGTTTTATGAATTAAATCTTCTGATATATGCTCTGTTGGAAAGATTTCATTTATTTCAGTTTCCAAATCAAAAGAAGGTGTTGTGCTTCCTAAAACTATAGTGCCCGTATATTCTTTTACCTGACCTTGAAAGGTGTCAATCTGCTTGGTCATTTTTCCAGTACAAATAACTAACAAGCCTGTTGCTAGAGGGTCTAATGTACCCGCATGACCAACTTTTATTTTTTTAATATTGAAAGCTTGACGAATTTCCCAACGTAATTTGTTTACAACCTGAAAAGAGGTCCATTTAAGAGGTTTATCTATAAGTAAAACTTGACCGGAAAGATAATCGTCTTTAGTCAGCATATTAGTTATTTAATAAGGCAAAACCAATGGCTATCAATCCTACAATAACACAGTAAATGGCAAAGTATGTAAGTTTGCTCTTTTTAACTAAAGCAATCATCCAAGTGCAAGCAAAAAGCCCAGCTACAAAAGCAGCTACAAAACCGATAGAAAGCGACGTAAAATTTCCACTGTCATAAGTTAAATCACCACTCACAATATCTTTGGCTATTTTTCCGAAAATTAAGGGTACAACCATTAAAAATGAAAAACGAGCTGCTTTGGTTTTATCGTTTCCTAACAAAACCGAAGTAGAAATAGTTGCACCAGAACGTGAAATTCCAGGAATCATGGCAATGGCCTGAGAAACACCAATAACAAAGGCATTTTTAAAGGACACTTTTTTTTCGGTATTTTTGGCTCTATCTGCCAGAAACAATAAAATGGCCGTAACAATAAGCATACAACCTACTAATAAGATGTTACCACCAAAAAGGGCTTCTAATTGTTCTTCAAAAAACAACCCAACGATTACTGCTGGAATCATAGAAATCGCAATTTTAGAAATAAACTGTAAATCGTCATTCCATTTAAATTTTAACGCCCCTTTTATAAGATCCAAAATATCTTTTCTAAAAACAACCATGGTGCTTAAAGCTGTTGCAAAATGTAAAACTACAGTGAATAATAAACTTTCTTCGGGTACTGAGCTATCACCTAGAATGGCTTTTCCTAATTCTAAATGACCACTAGATGAAACAGGTAAAAATTCGGTAAGACCTTGTATAATACCAAGGATAATCGCGTCTATTATTTCCATGGCGCAAAAATATTAAAATTGAGGTAGTAATATATAATTAAAACAGAAATTTTAGACTTTAAATGTAGAATCTCTAATTATAAGACTTCCTTTTATTTCTATCATTTTAGTGGCAATAGTTTCAGAAGTACTTTCAATTTCTTCTATCAAATATTTAATAGCTGTTTTTCCTATGATTTCACCAGGTTGGTCTATGGTTGTAAGATTTGGTTCTATAACAGTAGAGAGTCTTGAATTACTAAAACCAACCACAGCAATTTCATCTGGTATTTTTATGTTAAATTTTCTTAGTGTTTGAATCACACCAACAGCGGCACTATCGGTTATTGTAAATATAGCGTCAGGCCTTTTTTTAAAACTAAGTAATAGGTTAGTCATTCTTTTGCCTTGTTGTAAAGAAATATCATCAACACTAATAATTATTTTTTCATCAACTTCAATATTATGCTCTTTTAAAGCTTTTAAATATCCCGCATATCTTTTTTCAGAGTTATATGAAAATTCTCTTTCTTTAATAATGGCAATTCTTTTTTTACCAATATTTATTAAATGTTCTATTGCATTAAAAGCCGCTTCTTCATCGTTAATTGTTATTTGTGTACAGGGAATTTTATTGGATACCTTATCAAATAAAATTAAAGGAGATGTGTTTAATGTTTGTAAAACAGAATCAATATCTCGAGTCATTTTTGTTAAAGAAGCTAAAATACCATCTACTCCAAATTGTATCATGGTATTAAGCATTTCAGTTTGTTTTGTTACATCATTGTTAGATTCTGAAATAATAACCCTATATCCTCTTATTGCCGCTTCTTCCAAAATACCCCTTACGATGGTAGTTGTAAAGTAGTGCGTAATGTTAGGTACAACAACACCAATAATATTTGTTTTGTGCTTTCTAAAGCCCTTAGCAAAAATATTTGGAACATAGTTCATGGATTGAGCAAGATTCTTAACTTTTTTTATCGTAGCTTCACTAATGTCTGGATGATCATTGAGGGCTCTTGAAACTGTTGAGGTTGATAAATCAAGTATTTGTGCTAATTTTTTTAGAGTAACTACTTCTTTTTTCATTTTAAGTGATCTATTTTTAATGCAAATGTAAAAAACAAACGTTCCCGCAAACGGTTGCGTAAAAATATCATATTTTTTTAGAACTTTTATTAGGTATCTGCTTATAAATTTGGCAAAATATTAACTAATTCTAAATATCATGAAAAAAATTATTTTTACATTATTATGTGTGTTTAGCATTTCTGCAACGTTTTCGCAAACGGATATATCAGGAACTGTTAAAGACAAAGCAGGTGTGCCAATTACAGGAGCAAACTTGCTTATTGTAGGTAGCTCATCAGGTGCAACATCAGATTTTGACGGAAACTATAGTTTCTCTAGTAGTCTAGAAGGTACACAAACGGTTAAGATATCCTACTTAGGATATGAATCACAAGAAAAAGTTGTCACTCTTGAAGGTAGCCCAATTAATTTAAACTTTGTTTTGCAAGAAGGAGGAAACGCTTTAGATGAAGTTGTATTAACAGCTTCTGCTACTTTTAGGTCGCAAAAGGAAACGCCAATGTCAATCAGTTCAATAAAGCAGAGAGAAATAACCAAACTTTCAGCAAATAGTCAAGCTGATATTATTAGAAGTATCCCCGGTATTACTGCAGAAGGTGGTGGTGGTGAAACAGCTACAAACGTTTTTGTAAGAGGTTTGCCTTCTGGTGGTCAATATGTATTTAACCCATTACAATATGATGGTATGCCATTAATGAGTACGTTTGGTTTAAATTCATCTGCGCATGATGTTTATGCGAGACCAGATATAGGCTTTAAGGGTGTAGAGTTTGTTCGTGGTGGTGCCGCCGTTTTATATGGGGCAGGATCTGTTGCCGGTATAATAAACTATACAAGTAAAACAGGAGATTCAAATGACGAAAACATTATCAATCTAGAATGGGCAGATAAAGGTCGTTTAAAAACAGACTTTTATACTGGTGGTAAACTAGGAGGAGAAGATTCTAATACTTATTATGCATTTACTGGATTTGTTAGAAAAGATGATGGTCCAATTGAAACAGGATTACCAACAAAGGGTGTTCAGTTTAGAGCTAATATCAAAAAGAAATTTGAAAACGGATCATTTACAGTTCATGGTCAGTTTATTAATGATAAAGCACAGTTTTTCTTACCGCTTCCTTTAGATGGAAACAGAAAAAGAATTGCCGGTAACGATGGTGAGGATGTATCTCAATTATTGTCTGGAGAATTAGCCAATACATCATTTCTAACAGCAGGAGGTGTTTACGAAAGCCCGATTGAAGATGGTGTTTTCACTCAAGGTGGATACTTAATGGCTGATTTTAACTATGATTTCGCTGATGATTTAAAATTTAAATCGAAAGTTAAGTATGCAAATTATAAGCACAATTTTGCCTTGTATGTAGGAGGTAATGGAGACAATAATAATCCTATTACTTTAAACGATTATGTTGGTAATGTTGCACCTGGCAACTTAGGATTTACCGCTCAGTATCAAGGTACATCAACTACAATTAACGGATCTGATTTAGTTGTAGATAATTTACATGTAGATAGATTGCGTCCAATGACAGATTACTCTGGAGAGGCATCTTTAACTAAAACTTTAGAAGTAACAAATGGAACACACAACATTACAGGAGGTGTTTATTTAGCACGTACAGAAGCTGAAGATGTTAACTATCAATATAGAGTATTATCTGAGTTTAACAATAATCCTCAATTAGTAAACTTAAGTTATGTAGATGCTGGTGGAAATGATGTTACGTTTTCTACGGGTGGTCTTTATAACAGAATTGGTATGACTTCAAACAAGTTTTTATCTCAAAATAAAACGGCGTTTTATTTAACAGATGAGATGGTTTTTGATAAATGGCGTTTTGATGTTGGTTTTAGAATAGAAAATACTGAAGGAACTTTTAGTAATGGAAATATTGTAGAAAGTCAAGTATATGATGATGCTACTTTAACTCCAGAATTAGCAAATGTTAATTTTGCTGATGGTAGTTTTACAAGAGCAAATGTTAGTGCAACAGATTGGGCAGTGTCTTTAGCTGGTTTATACAAACTAAGTGATCCCGTTAATTTATATGCTAACTTTTCTAGAGGTTTCTTTTTTCCACAGATTAGAGGATTTACTCCTATAGCTTCTGGTGTTACAGGAAGTAAATATGATTCAGAAAAAATTACTCAATTTGAAGTTGGAGCAAAATTAGGAACTGCGAAATTAAAAGGATCTGTAGCTGCGTATTATGTAGGTTTAAGCGACAGAATTAAAATAGATCAAGGATTTGTAAGTGGTACATTAGTTGATTTAACAAGATCAGAACAAAGCACGAGAACTATTGGCTTAGAGGCTTCTTTTGATTATAGTTTAGCCGATAACCTTAGCTTAAGAGGAACAGCTACTTACCAAGATCATGAGATTTCAAAAAATGTTTCTACAGATTTAACTAATAATACATCTTCAACTACTAATGAAGGGAATGAATTAGCAAGACAACCTAATTTCTTAGGAAGCATTGGATTACACTACGATGATAATCAATTTGATGCTTTATTCTCTATCAATCATACAGGAAGCAAGTTTGCTGCCGATAACAATACAGTAGAATTAGATGCTATTTCTATTGCACGTATTGGAGCAGGATATATGTTCAAAATGGGAGATAATGAAGATAGCGATGATACTTTAAGATTAGGATTCTCGGTATTCAATTTATTTAATGATGAAGGGGTTACTGAAGGAGATCCAAGAAATGTAAATCAAGCTGGTGATGCAGAGTTTTTCTTTGGAAGACCTATTTTACCACGTAGGTTTTTCTTAACAGCAACATTTAGTTTTTAATATACTGATATAAGTTTAAATTTAGTATAAGTTTAGTTTGAGTTTAGTTTGATAACTCATCACTGACGATGCTAAGTCGTTGGTGGTGAGTTTTTTTAAAATCGAAAAATATTATGAAAGAATTAAAAAACCGAGCAATAAAAGTTCTAGATAGTAATTGGAAAGATGAAGTTGGTTTTAGTATACCTTGTGCTAATTTGTATCCATTCCAATGGTTTTGGGATTCAGGTTTAATTGCTATCGGGTTTGCTCATTTTGATATGGTAAAGGCCGAAAGAGAAATTGAAACGTTGTTGGATGCACAATGGGGTAATGGTTTTATTCCACATATTATTTTTCATACTGACACCGATACATATTTTCCAGGTCCAGATTTTCATCTATCTGATTTACATCCCCAATCATCAAAAAAATACAAATCAACAGGCATGACACAGCCTCCAGTAACAGGTTTTGTGTTAGAAGAAATATACCGCATTAGCAAAGACAAAGATTCAACTTTGAAGTTTATAGAAAAGACTATTGATAAGGTTTACTTTAATCATGAGTATTTCTATAAAAACAGAGACCCTCAAAACGAAGGACTTGTTTATATATATCATAATTGGGAATCTGGCACAGATAATTCTCCTATTTGGGATGATATTTGGGATACTATGAATCCTCCAGAGTACACTTTTGAAAGGCGAGACACGACGCACGTTGATGCTTCCGAAAGACCATCAAAAAGAGAATACGACCATTATTTGTATATCATTGATATTGCAAAAGAACATAATTATAGTGACGAAAAAATAGCTGAACTATCGCCATTTTTAGTACAAGATCCACTGTTTAATTCCATGTTGATTAAATCTAATCAGAGTTTAATCAATTTATATGAAAAGTTAGGGAATACTGAAAAAGTAAGCCAATTAAAAAAGTGGCAAGAAAAGAGTATTCAGTCATTTAATAGCAAATTGTTTGATGAAGAACTTGGAGCGTATGTACATTATGATTTAAGAAATGAAAGACCACTTCGGTATTTATCGTCATCATCATTTTCACCATTATATGCTGGCATTCCAAACAAAGAAAGAGCAGAATCTCTAGTGAAAGTCATGATGGATAAGTTTGGTGGAGACCATCAATATTTATGTGCTTCTTTTGATCCTACTAGCGAACGCTTCAATCCTAAAAAATATTGGAGAGGGCCAGTTTGGGTAAATTTAAACTGGATGTTGTATAATGGATTAAAAACTTATGGTTATACCGAAATTGCAGAACGAGTAAAACAAGATACCATTGAAATTCTTGAAAAGAATGGATTTTACGAATATTTTGATTCAAGAAAAGAAATGCACCAAAATGGAAAAGCAGGTTATGGTGGTAATAATTTTTCTTGGAGTGCTGCTCTATTAATTGATTTACTTGAAAGTTAGATATAAGTGTCGCAATTAGATTTCTCACAAGATTATGTTTTAGAGGATGATTATGTGAAACTAATGCCTCTTAAGATAGAACATGTTGAGCGTTTATTAGATATTTCAAAAGAACCAAATCTATGGACCTATTTTCTTGAAAAAGGAAACGGTTTAGAAAACTTAACTCATTATATTTCATTAACTGTTCATAATAGAAAGCATCATAAAGAATATCCTTTTGTAGTTTTTGATAAAATTAAAAAGCAGTATGCCGGAACAACAAGATTTTATGATTATTCATATGAATTAAAAACTATTAAACTAGGACATACATGGTACGGAAAGGATTTTCGCGGTACAGGATTAAATAAACATTGTAAATGGTTACTATTTCAATTTGCATTTGAAACGTTAGAATTAGAACGTGTAGGTTTTGGAGCTCATGCCGAAAATAAAATAAGCATAGCCGCTATGAAAAGTGTGGGTTGTAGTGAAGAAGGCGTATTACGAAACTTTATTCCTGCTATTAATGGTAACGGGAGAGCAGATATTATTTTATTGAGCATTCTAAAAGATGAATGGCTTGAAACAGCGAAAACAGAATTAAAACACAAACTAACTAAACACTAAAACTTTAAATTATGAATTGGCTAGACTATAGTATCGTCATATTTTATATTATATTTTTCTTAGGAATGGGATTCTTTTTTAAGGATAATAAAGATTCTAAAGATTACTTTTTAGGAGGAAAAAGTATGGGATGGTTTCCCTTAAGCCTTTCTACAATGGCAACTCAATTATCTGCTATCAGTTTCATTTCAGCTCCTGCTTTTGTAGGCCTAAAACTAGGAGGCGGTATGAAATGGCTAACCTTTGAGTTTGCTGTCCCGCTCGCCATGATTTTTATAATGATTGTCATAATTCCTCCTTTATTTAGATCCGGAGTCGTTAGTATTTATGAATTTGTAGAGAAACGCTTTAGTACATCAACACGATTAATATTAAGCATCGTTTTTCAAATAAGTAGAGCTCTCGGAACTGGGGTAATGGTGTATACTATTGCCATTATATTACAAGCAGTTTTAGATATTGACTTTGTTTATACCATACTAATAATAAGTATTATTACCATTATTTATTCATGGCAAGGCGGTATGAAAGCTGTTGTATGGGGAGATGCTATACAGATGATTATTTTATTTGCAGGCTTAATTATTTGCTTATATTTTGGATGGAATCTACTCCAAGAACATGGAGGTTTAACTGCTGGTTTTGATGCTGAAAGATTACAAGTTATCGATTATAATTTAGGAATAGGAGAAGGTAGTGAATATGGTTTATTACCAATGATAATTGGAGGCTTCTTTCTATATGCCTCATATTATGGATGCGATCAAACCCAAGCGCAACGTATGTTATCCGCAAAAGATGAAAAAACAATAAGAACCTTGTTATTGGCTAATGGACTCTTAAGATTCCCCGTAGTTTTAATATATTGTATTATGGGTTTAGTAATTGGAGGCTTGATTACTCTAGCACCAGATTTTCTTGAAGAAATTGCTATGACTACTCAAAAATATTTTCCAGATGAATATGCCGCTCATGGTGTTAAAGCAGATTTAATGGTGCCCGTTTTTATTATGAAATATTTGCCACATGGTTTAATAGGAATTTTGATGGTAGGAATATTATCGGCAGCGATGTCTTCTTTAAGTTCTACGGTAAATTCCCTTTCTGCAGTAACAGTAGAAGATTTCTTTAATAGAGGTAAAGTAAAACTAACTGACAAGAAATACATGATTATTTCAAAAGGGTCAGTGGTTTTTTGGGGTGCTGTTTGTATTGCCAGTGCCTTCTTATTTGGAGGCAGTAAAAGTGCGGTAATAGAAATTATAAACGCCATTGGATCTGTGTTTTACGGCCCTGTATTAGTCACTTTCTTTTTAGCGTTTTTTTCAAAAAAAGTGAATCACATAGGTATGAACGCTGCTATTATTTCAGCAGTACTTATCAACCTAGTGTTTTCAAAAACCATTCAAGAATTATTTCATATCGATTTAGGATTTAATATTTTTTGGATATGGCTAAACTTTACAGGTGTCATCATAGCATTGGTAGTTGCTTATAGTGTTAGTGCTTTAACAAGTAAAACGGAAATTAAAAAGATTTCTAATTTTAACGTCAAAATAACAAAGAAAGATTTCATGATAAAAGAAGTGTATATTCTTCTAGCCTTTTTTGTATTTATTATAATCCTTAGTTATTTTTTACCAGCACTTTTAAGTTAAAGTTTTGACATATGAAAATTATTTTAGCACCAGATAAATTTAAAAATTCACTAACAGGACTAGAGTTTTGCAACGCTGTTGAAGAAGGGATTAAGAATATTAAACCTGACACAGAAATCATAAAACTGCCACTGGCAGATGGTGGCGATGGCACAATTGAAGTTGTAAAGTTTTATTTAAAAGGAGAAGTTGTAAATGTTGAAGTAAATAATCCCTTTTTTAATCCAGTAATGGCTTCATATCTTTATTCTGATTCGTCTAAAACTGCATTTATTGAAATGGCTGAAGCTTCGGGTGTAAAACTTTTAAAACCAGAACAATTTGATTGTAAAAATGCTACAACCTTTGGTACGGGAGAAATGATTGCAGATGCTATAAAAAAGGGAGCTAAAGAAATTATTTTAGGTATTGGGGGTAGCGCTACTAATGATTGTGGTATTGGTATGGCAATGGCATTAGGTTATCGTTTTTTAGATAAAAATAATGATGAGGTAAAACCAACTGGTGCTAATTTGTCTAAAATTATTTCTATTGATGTAACCAAGGTATTTCCAAAACTTAACGATGTAAAATTCAATATTGCTTGCGATGTTACTAATCCGTTATACGGGAAAAATGGAGCTGCTTATGTTTATGGAGCCCAAAAAGGCGCGTCAAATGAAGATATAGAAATGCTAGATAAAGGGTTAGAATCTATGTCTAAAATTATCAACGTTGTTTTTAATGTGGATGCGCAAACTATAAAAGGGGCAGGAGCAGCAGGAGGCATGGGCATTGCAACAAAAGTATTTTTAAATGGCAATTTAGAGCCTGGAATTCAACTTGTAAAAAATCTGGCTAATTTTGATAGTCAAATTAAAAAAGCCGATTGGATTATTACAGGTGAAGGTAAATTAGATGTTCAAACATTCTCTGGAAAAACAATTCAAGGTGTTATGAATTCTGCCAAGGCACAAAATATAAAAGTAGCAGCGTTTTGTGGTGCTATAGATTTAGATAAAAACAGTATTATGGATTTCGGTATAGTTTATAACGATGCTGTTTTAAATCATTCAGAAGGTATAGATGATGCTATGAAAAATGGATATAGTTATGTTAAAGAAATGGCAGAAGTATTTGCTAAAACCTTATAAATTATTTTTTATCAGGGTTCAAAAGAATAGCATATATCTCAACACCAAACCCAATGAGAACCAACATTGGCGCTAACCGAATACGACGGAAACTGAAAATTTCAGGATTAAAAACATTTGGGTCATCACTACCTCCACCAGACATTAAAATAAAACCAAGTGCAATACATGCTAAACCTATAAACATGAATTTATAGTTTTTCTTTCCAAATACAAAAACAGGCTTTGCTGCTTCTTTTCGTTTTTTTTCCCCCATAACTATATCGTAATCTTAATGCAAATTAACGCATTTATTAAAAAATGGTTCTTAACATTTATATAAAAAATCAATAATACAACTCATCCGTCTTCAAATTCAAGAAACGTTGTGTTGCAAAATGTGTACTTATCCAAGTAATAATAATACCTAAAGCAAATACAAAAACAAATAATAGCGCTACTAAAACAGGGTTGCTTAGCAATTCTAGCTCAGTGAATGTTTTGTTTAAATAATATAGAACAATTGCCATTCCTATGAGTGCCAAAAAAGCGCCAATCATGCCTAAGCGTACACTTTTCCAAACAAATGGGCGACGAATAAACTGTTTAGTAGCACCAACCATTTGCATGGTTTTTATTGTAAATCGTTTAGAATATACTGCTAAGCGAATAGAACTATTGATGAGTAATACAGCAATTAAGGTGAAAATAGCACTAATAACCAGCACCCAAAAACTAATTTTCTTCACGTTATCGTTCATTAGATTAACGAGGTCATTATCATAAGTCACTTCTTCCACAAAGCTTTTATTTGTCGCTTCTGTAGAAATTTTATCAAGATGTTCAGAAGTAACAAAATCGGCTTTTAAATGCACATCAATAGAGTTTTGAAGCGGGTTGTAACCTACAAAATCCATAAAATCCTCCCCATTTTCAGCTTTCATAAATTCGGCAGCCTGTTCTTTAGATACATATTCGGTAGATTTCACATAATCCGCCATCGCCAAGCTTTTTTCCAGTTGTTTGGTTTCAACGTCTTTGGCATTATCTTTTAAATAAATGGTCACCACGACTTGCTCCTTAAAGTGATCCGATACTTTTTTTGCATTTAAAATCAGCATACCCAATAAACCCAATAAAAACAAGACTAAAGCAATACTCAAAACGACAGAAAAGTATGAAGAAATTAGTCTGCGGTTTTGGTGTTTTTCAAATGATGAACTCATGTAGTAATTGGATTAAAACGTAAAAATAATAAAGTATTTTAATAAAACTTCAAAAGGCTAAAAGTCTTTTGATTTCATTTGAAATTGTCATGCCTGACCCCAATAACCATCTGCAGGGAACCTCTTCAAAATATTATATTAACTAAAACATATCAATAATGTTGGAAACAACAACTTATTAAGGGATAGCCTTTGGCTTTTCACTAATTAAATAGACCCCAATAATCACAAAAAAGCAAGATAGAATCTTAATTATATTAATGTCGTCATTATAAGTATCTATATTAAAAAGCAATGATAAAATAAGAACAATGGTGAAACTTACGGCTGGTTGCACATAAGTATAACTGCCAGCTACTGATGGTGAAACTTGCCTTAGCGCATAAATATTAAAGAGAAAGGCTAGGAATGTAGTAAAAACAATGACATAAGCAATAACCATGTAGGTATTAAAGTCGAATAAGTCATAATTAGTATTGTGCAAAACATCATTTATTCCAAAAGGAATAAGAAATAATAACCCAAATAAAAACACCCAGCTAATTATAGTAATGAAATGATATTTGTTCATCAAAGGTTTAACGGCTACTTGATAAAGCGAATAGAATATCACATTCAGAAAAACAAAGAGATTCCCTAAAAAACCACTTGCACCTTCTGCCACTTGACCATACCAAACTAAACCAATAGCGCCTATAGCCCCAATACTTAAGCCAATTAATTTGTTTTTGGTTACTTTTTCCTTTAATAGAATCATGCTGAAAACAAAAACGACAGCAGGAGCAGAAGTCATGATAATAGACGTATCAATAGGTGATGTTAAGTTTAAGCCATGCAAGAAAAAAAGTTGATTGCAAGAAGCTCCAAATAGTCCGCAGATTATAAGTCTTAAAAAATCTCTTTTTTCTACTTTTTCTTTTATGAATAACTTGATAAACCAAAACAACAAACCAGCTCCTAAAACACGAAATAACACAAACGGTGTAGGATTTAATTTTTCAGGCATTATGCCTTTAGCAATAAAATGGTTGGCGGCATAAATAACATGCGTTCCAAATAAGGCAAGATGTGCTTTTACGATACTGCTCTTTGTCAATGCTGTAATCTAATTGTGTTGAATTAATTTTTATTTTGAGCCAAAAGTAAACGTAATATTTTACAAATATTTAGCAAACTCATTTTTTGTGCATTAAGCGGTCATATTTCTATTTAAAACGTAAATTTGCAACTTCTTAAAAAGGATGATAATGAAGTACAATTTCAACGAAATTGAAGCCAAATGGCAAAAATATTGGGCAGAAAACCAAACATTTAAAGCCATAAATGGAAGCGATAAACCAAAATACTATGTTTTGGATATGTTTCCTTACCCAAGTGGCGCCGGCTTACACGTTGGTCATCCGTTAGGGTATATTGCTTCCGATATTTATGCGCGTTACAAACGTCATCAAGGATTTAATGTATTGCATCCACAAGGTTATGATAGTTTTGGATTGCCGGCTGAACAATATGCGATACAAACAGGGCAACACCCAGCTATTACAACTGCCGAAAATATAAAAACATACCGTCGTCAATTAGATCAAATTGGATTTTCATTCGATTGGTCCCGTGAGGTTAGAACATCCGACCCAAGTTATTACAAATGGACGCAGTGGATATTTATCCAATTGTTCAATTCTTGGTATAATAATCATACCGATAAAGCTGAAGATATTTCAGTATTAGAAACGATTTTTTCTTCTGAAGGCAACGAAAATGTCAATGCGGTTTGCGATGACAATATCGAACCTTTTTCTGCAGAAGACTGGAATGCTTTTTCTTCTGAAAAACAACAACAAATATTATTACAATATAGATTAACCTATTTAGCTGAAACCGAAGTTAACTGGTGTCCTGCTTTAGGAACCGTTTTAGCAAATGATGAAATAGTAAATGGCGTTTCTGAGCGTGGTGGTCATCCTGTAATTAGAAAGAAGATGACCCAATGGAGTATGCGTATTTCTGCTTATGCAGAACGTTTACTTCAAGGTTTAGAAAAAATTGACTGGACAGATTCTTTAAAGGAAAGTCAACGTAACTGGATTGGAAAATCTGTTGGTGCTTCTGTAACGTTTAACGTCATTGCGAGTGAAACGAAGCAATCTGATGTTATAGACGTTTTCACAACAAGACCCGATACTATTTTTGGAGTTAGTTTTATGACACTAGCGCCAGAACACGAGTTGGTGTCACAAATAACAACGCCAGAACAAAAAGAAGCTGTTGATGCTTATATTTTAAAAACAGCTAAACGTAGTGAACGCGATAGGATGGCAGATGTAAAAACCATTTCAGGAGTTTTTACAGGTGCTTATGCAGAACATCCGTTTTCAAAAGAACCTATTCCAGTTTGGATTGGGGATTACGTATTAGCAGGTTATGGTACCGGAGCAGTAATGTCTGTGCCTTGTGGTGATGAACGTGATTACGCCTTTGCTAAACATTTTGGTATTCCAATTCCAAATATTTTTGATGGTGTTGATATTTCTGAAGAAGCCTTTTCAGATAAAGAAAAAACTGTGATTGGAAATAGTGATTTCCTAAACGGGATGAATTATAAAAAAGCAACCAAGCGTGCTATTTATGAGTTGGAGCAAATAGGGCAAGGTCAAGGAAAAACCAACTACCGTTTGCGTGATGCGGTTTTTAGCAGACAACGTTATTGGGGAGAACCTTTTCCTGTTTACTATGTGAATGGGATGCCACAAATGATTGATGCCGCACATTTACCAATAAAACTACCGGAAGTTGAAAAGTATTTACCAACCGAAACGGGCGAGCCACCATTAGGAAACGCCACAGTTTGGGCTTGGGATACTGAGAAGAATGAAGTGGTTTCAAATGACTTGATTGATAATAAAACCATTCACCCTTTAGAGTTGAATACGATGCCAGGTTGGGCAGGAAGTTCTTGGTATTTTAATCGCTATATGGATGCCAATAACACCGAAGAGTTTGCAAGTAAAGAAGCACTTAATTATTGGAAAGATGTAGATTTATACATAGGTGGAAGCGAGCATGCCACAGGGCATTTATTGTATTCTCGTTTTTGGCAAAAATTCTTGTTTGATAAAGGTGTTGTGCCTGTTGATGAATATGCAAAGAAGCTGATTAACCAGGGCATGATTTTGGGGACTAGTGCTTTTGTTTATAGAGAGGAAGGTACAAATACCTATTTATCTTTTGGTTTAATTGAAAATAAGAAAGTACAGCCATTACATGTTAAAGTGAAATATGTTAATGCTTCCGATGAGTTAGATATTGAAGGATTAAAGAATGATGAAGAATTTGGAGATGATTATGCGGATGCAGAATTCATTTTAGAAAATGGAGTTTATAAAGTTGGTCGTGATGTTGAGAAAATGTCAAAATCTAAATATAATGTCGTAAACCCAGATGATATTGTTTCAGATTACGGAGCAGACAGTTTACGTTTATACGAAATGTTCTTAGGGCCGTTAGAGCAATACAAACCTTGGAATACTGCTGGAATTACTGGTGTGCACTCGTTCCTTAAAAAACTATGGAAATTATATGCTGATGATAACGGATTGAAAGTTACAGATGCTACACCAACAAAAGACAATTTAAAAACACTTCATAAAACCATTAAAAAGGTAAAAGAAGATATTGAGAACTTTTCGTTTAATACGTCGGTATCTACATTTATGATTGCGGCCAATGAGTTGACGGCTCAAAAATGTACTAGCAAGGAAATATTAGAACCTTTATTGGTTTTAATTTCGCCTTATGCACCTCATATTGCTGAAGAGCTATGGAGTCAGTTAAGGAATAACGGGTCTATTTCAAAAGCACCTTTTCCAGAATTTGATGCCAGTCATTTAGTTGAAAGCAGCAAAAATTACCCCATTTCATTTAATGGTAAAATGCGTTTTACTATGGAATTGCCAATGGATATGAGTAAGGATGATATTGAGGCTGCTGTTTTAGCACACGAAAAAACACAAGAGCAATTAGGAGGAAGAACGCCTAAAAAAGTGATTGTGGTTCCTGGTAAGATTGTAAATATTGTTGGGTAACACTACAGCGCATAACGCTGAACTTGTATGTGCTGAATAACATAATTTTTTTGTCATGTCGAAATGAGGCACGATTGAGACATCGCATAATTTATACCGCATTGATTATGAGATTTCTCCAATTGTCGAAATGACAAAATATGAATGGTTACGGTTTGTTTCGCGTTAGGGATTGCAGCGGCATCCTTTTAAAATTAGTTAGCACTATATTAGCTTCAAGCAAATAATAAACAGATAGTAACGTCGCTCACCCCTCTATGACGTTTTAAAAGATATAGCGGAAAGCCCGACCCGTTTGGGTAACGCCCTAATTATTATCGTAATCAAACCATTCTGCAAACGAACTGTCGGTTTCTTGAAGTTTTAGGGAGTGTAGATGAATATGCTTTGGTAGGCGTGCTTTTATCTTTTTGGAGAAGTCTATAACCATCATTTCGCTGGTAGGCTGATAGTCTACTAGAAGCACATTATGTCCACGATCCTGGAGCTCTTTGGCAAGTTCTATATGTGGCGTGTTTTTGTTGAAAACCGTGGCGTGATCAAAGACATTTACAATTTCTTCTTTCACGATTTTTTTAAGGTCGCCAAAATCTATAACCATTCCAAACTTAACATTGGTGCTATCTGAAATAGGTTTCCCAATAACTGTAACCGATAGTTTGTAGCTGTGGCCGTGCACGTTTTTACATTTTCCGTCGTAGCCGTAAAGGGCATGACCAGTTTCAAAAGAGAATTGTTTTGTGATGCGAATGTTATTGCCCATTATTTTCTTTTTCTGCGGTTTACTGCGTAAACGATTATTAAAACCAGAGCTAAAACGAGAAACAATCCGTTTCCGCTCATAAATGACATGATATCCATATTATTCTTTATTAATTCTGTTTTTGTTGTATCGGTAAATAAAATAAGCTAATAATACAAGAACCACAAATGGTAGCATTGAGCCAATAAATACACCAATTTCGTAACCTTTATCTGGGGCGCTTTGTATTTTTTCTTCAATATCTACCTGATTTAGAAAAGCTACAAATAAATTCATTTAATTAATTTTTGCTTATTGCCGATTATCGGTCAAAGTTAATTATTTTGTGAAAGCGGCATAAATATTTTTCTAAATTTTATTATTAAAGGGATACCTCTCGCTATAATCCAGACGGTAATGGCAATAAATATAGCATGTAATTTATAGCCTAAATGATCCAACCAAAATAATATGGGTATGAATATTAAAAATGTTGAAAACAAAAGTACATTACGTAAATATTTCATTTTGCCAAGGCCTTTAAAAATGCCATCAAAAATAAATGCCAATGTACATAGGGGTTGCATGACAAGAACAATCCAAAAAATATTATAAAATGCTTTTAAAACTTCGGGTTCTTTAGTGAAAATTCGTCCTATAGGATAATAAAACAATGCACCAATAAGACCTAGAACAACACCGATTATTAGTCCGTATTTTATTAATTTATTGCTAAGGGTAATTAACGTACCAAAAGCTTTTGCTCCAAAAAGTTTTCCAGATAGAATATTACCTGCACTAGCATAGCCATCAACGATAAAAGCACCGAGAAACCATAAGTTTATTGCAATAGTATAAGCTGCTATATAAGCTGCACCATAACTCGTGGCAAACGCACTAGCATAATATAGCGTAACGTTTAACGCGATGGTTCTTATAAAAAGGTTGAGAATCATTAAAATAAAGCGTTTGATTTCTTTATTAAAAGGAAAAGTGAATTTTAGAGGAATGGTCGTTTTTTTAAGCAGAAAATAGGCCGAAAAAATGGCCATTAAAACTTGAGCAATAACACTGGCATAAGCAGCACCTTCAATATTCATAGGTGCTATATAACCATCGATGCCGTATACTAAGATAATATCTAGAACGATATTAGCTATGCTTCCAATAATGGCAATAATCATAGGATAATAAGTGTTTTGCAAACCCCGAAATGCCCCAAAAACCGCTATAGTAAATAAAGTAAAAGGAAAACCCAGAACACGTATCTTATAATAAACGATACTGTAGTCTAAAATTAAATCTGAAGCATTATAAAGTTTGAAAATATTTTTAGCAAATGGGTAAGTGCTAACAATAATAAGAATACTTAAAGATGTAATAATAAAAATTGCTTGTGCTGGAAGATTTTTAATTTTTTCTAATTGATTAGCACCAACGTATTGCGATACGATTGATGAAATGGCACTCCTTGTTTGACCCAAAACCCAAATTAACATCGACAAGAACGTGGTAACTATGCCAACAGCTGCCAAAGATTCGGTGGCGTTGTATTGAATATTGCCGACTATTGCCGCATCGGTTAATGACAAAATAGGTTCGGACACTCCAGAAATTAAGGCTGGAATAGCGAGTTTGTTTATATGTTTTAAGCTGATATTTATGTTCACAGTACAAGTTCGTAACAATAAAAAGAGTGTTTACTTTGTTTAGGAAAGAATATGTCTCCTAAACGTTTGTAGCCACGAAGTTCGTAAAATTTTTGGTTTTTTCGGTTCTGATAAAAAGTGTCTAACCTTATTGAAGTGTATTCGTTTTTTTTGGCGAAGTCTTCAGCAAATTGCATGAGTTGTTGTGCATATCCTTTGCTTTGTTCGTTTGGATGAATTGCTAAACGATGAATATAAATAGTGTTAATATTAGGTGTTAGCCAAGTGATAGGTATATATTCTTCATCTATAAATGTTGATATTGTAATGCAGCCAATTAATTTATTTTCTAATTTTAACACATACAATTCATAACGCTCAATATCCTTTAAAAAAGCTTGTTTGTTAGGGTAAAACGCGTTCCATTGGTAAATATGGATATCAACCATATGCGTAGCGCAAGCTTTTGTTAACTGAAGGATTTTATCAATATCTTCTAATGTTGCTTTACAAATCATTTAAATATTCTACTTTTGCCTCAAATTTATTGTAAATTTAGTTTTAAAACTTTACAGATATGAAGAATATTTTAGTACCCGTTGGATCTTCTAAAAATGCAGTAAGTCATTTACAGTATGCTGTTGACTTTGCTGAATCTTTTGGAGCTAATCTCTTTGTTGTACAAGTGTATAACGTTTATACAAAAGCAGGAACAATGGTTAGGGTTGATGAAATTATTGAGCGTGAAAGCAAAGCTTTTTTAGAAGATTTAGTTTCTAAAATTGACACTAAAGGCGTTAAAGTTATTGTAAAAACACTAAAAGGAAAACTGATTGATACTTTAGAATTAGCCTGTAAAGCCGCTGATATAGATTTAATGCTAGTTGAACCTAGAACAAACTCTATTAAAGACGAGGTGTATTTAGGTAAAACATCTGGTAAGATTGTAAAGCAGATGGATGTACCTGTGTTAATTATTCCTGAGGATTATAAGTTTATACCGCCTTCCAATATTTTAATGGCTATTAAATCAGCTATTATTAAAAAAGACAATGTGCTCAAGCCTCTTAAATTAATAAAAACTCAATTTGATGCTATTATTGATTTGTTATTAGTAAAAACACCATTTCATAACAAAGGTGATTTTGATGTTAATGATGAATTAAAGGGTATTGTAAAAAGTATTACTAAAACAGAAAATGCAACCACTTTTCAGGGGGTGCTATTTCATTTTGAATCTCATAAACCAGATATGCTATGTGTTGTAAGACGCAAAAGAGGTTTTTTTGCTAAAAAATGGGAAAAGAATACTATCTTAAAAAAAGATTTTCACAGTAATATTCCTGTGTTAGTATTAAGTGGATTAAAATAATAAATTGGGGATGTAGCTCAGTTGGCTAGAGCGCTTGACTGGCAGTCAAGAGGTCGTCGGTTCGAATCCGATCTTCTCCACAGTATATAAAAAGCTTCAGAAGTTTTTACTTTTGAAGCTTTTTTATTTGCATCAAAAAACACCTAATTAAACATAGTTATTTATTCATTTTAAAAACATGTTTAATATCTTAGTCAAATCCAAATTAAACGGTACTTAAAACTTCATGTCAGAATCCATAATAAAAAAAGACCTAAAAGCGCTTTCAGAACAATTAAATGGCGCCCTTTTTTTTGATGACTTGCACAAAAGTATTTATGCTACAGATGCTTCCGTTTACCGCATGCTACCTTTGGCTGTTGCATATCCAAAAGACAAGAGCGATATTAAAAAATTAATAATTTTCGCCAATAATCAAAATGTAACGCTTATTCCGAGAGCAGCCGGAACCTCTTTAGCCGGCCAATGTGTTGGAGAAGGTATTGTTGTTGATGTATCTAAGCATTTTACCAAAATTATAGAATTCAATAAAGAACAAAAAACCATCGTTGTAGAACCTGGTATTATAAGAGATGAATTGAATCATTTTTTAGAACCTTTTGGCTTGTTCTTTTCTCCTAATACATCAACTAGTAATCGCTGCATGCTAGGCGGCATGGTTGGCAATAATTCTTCTGGATCTACATCAATCAAATACGGGGTAACACGTGATAAAGTATTAGAAATCGAAACGATATTGTCCGATGGGTCTGAAGTCATGTTTCATTCACTTTCTGTTGAAGCGTTTAAAGCAAAGCAGCTAAATAATAGTATTGAAGGTGCTATTTACAAGACCCTTTTTGAAGAGTTGTCAAATCCAAAAATTCAAACTGAAATACATGAAGCGTTCCCAAAAGCATCTATTCATAGAAGAAATACAGGATACGCCATTGATGCCTTTTTAGATAAGCGTTCGCCTAACGGGCTATCTGAAGACATCAATGTTGCAAAATTACTTTGTGGAAGCGAGGGAACATTGGCTTTTACAACAGCTATAACATTACAATTAGACCTATTACCCCCAAAAGAAGATGTGTTTGTTATCGCTCATTTTAAAAGTGTTCAAGAAAGTTTAGAAGCCACTTTAATAGCCATGAAGCATAATCTCTATTCTTGTGAGTTATTAGATAAAACTATTTTAGACTGTACGAAAAACAATAGAGAACAAGTTAAAAACAGATTTTTTATTGAAGGCGACCCCGAAGCTGTTTTAATGTTGGAAATTAGAGATCAGTCATCTGAAAAAGCCGAGTTATTAGCTACCAATCTAATTCAAGATTTAAAGCAACATCAATTAGGCTATGCATTTCCAAAACTATATGGTCAAGATATAAAGAAGGTTATTGAATTACGAAAAGCAGGGCTAGGTTTATTAGGGAATATTGTTGGCGATGCTAAAGCAGTAGCTTGTATTGAAGATACTGCAGTAGATTTAAAAGATTTACCAAATTACATTTCTGAATTTACAAAAATGATGGATAGTTATGGGCAAAAGGCTGTTTATTATGCGCATGCGGGAGCAGGAGAAATACATTTAAGACCAATATTAAATTTAAAGAAAAATAAAGACGTAGCTCTTTTTAGGGAAATTACTACCGAAACAGCAAAACTGGTTAAAAAATATAAAGGATCCTTTAGCGGGGAACATGGTGATGGCATTGTTCGTGGTGAATTTTTACCACTTATGATTGGAGAAAAAAATTACGAGTTGTTAAAGCGGATAAAACATGCTTTTGATCCCAATAATGTGTTTAATAGAGGTAAAATAGTTGATGCTTATCCTATGGATAAATCGTTACGCTATGAGATTGATAGAGAAGAACCTGAAGTTGAGACGCTAATGGATTTTTCAGATTCAAAAGGACTTTTACGAGCCACTGAAAAATGTAATGGTTCTGGTGATTGTCGAAAATTACCATTTTCAGGAGGAACCATGTGTCCTAGTTATCGCGCTACTCGAAACGAAAAAGACACAACACGAGCTAGAGCGAATATTTTACGAGAATTTTTAACGAACTCTAATAAAGAAAACAAATTCAATCATACTGAGCTAAAAGACGTGTTTGATTTGTGTTTAAGTTGTAAGGCCTGTGCCAGTGAATGTCCAAGCAATGTAGATGTTGCGAGTTTTAAAGCCGAATTTTTACACCAATATCAAAAAGAAAACCCACCGTCATTGCGAACAAAAATGATGGCAAATAATGTAAAATACAATAAAATAGGCAGCTTATTTCCTAGTATAACAAATACATTATTAAATACGTCTTTAGCGAAAAACGTATTGGGAGTTGCTAAAAAAAGAAGTATCCCAAAACTAGCTTCCAATACATTCAGAAAATGGTACAGAACAAATCATAATACATTTCAGAATAAATCATTTGACAAAGGCGAACTGTATTTGTTTGTAGATGAATTTACTAATTATTACGATGTTCAAATTGGTATTGATACTTTTGAATTGCTAACCGAACTGGGATATAAAATACACATTATTGACCATGAAGAAAGTGGTAGAAGCCATCTTTCCAAAGGTTTTCTTGATGAGGCTAAAATAATTGCCAATAAAAATATTTCAATTTTCACTTCTATAATTTCTGAAGACCTACCGCTTATTGGCATTGAACCTTCAGCGATATTATCTTTTAGAGACGAATATTTACGTTTAGCTGAAAATAAAGATGACGCTAAAAAAATTGCTAAATACACGTTTACTATAGAAGAATTTATAAAAAATGAAGTGCTAAAAGGGAACATTAAACCTAATCAATTTACCAGTCAATCATCCATGATTAAAATTCATGGGCATTGTCATCAAAAAGCCTTAAGTAGCGTTGAACCAACTTTTTTTATGTTGAACTTGCCTGAAAATTATACTGTTAGTATTATTAATTCAGGATGTTGCGGTATGGCAGGTTCGTTTGGTTATGAGAAAGAGCATTATGATGTGAGTATGCAAGTAGGAGAAGACACTTTGTTTCCGAAGATAAGAAATATGGAAACCTCTGTAATTGTTGCTGCATCTGGCACCAGTTGTCGTCATCAAGTTTTTGATGGCACCAAACGCATTGCAGAACATCCTGTTAGTATTTTAAAACAGGCATTAATCTAAATAGTAATAAAACTAATAATTTTATTAATCACAATGTCTAAATATTTTGGAATCTCTTTACTATGCCATGGATGTGAAGCTCCAAAAACATGATTTGCACCATCAATAATTTCTAGTTTACCATTTGGGTTCCAGTTGTGAAGATTTTGAGCTTCTTCAATAAAAACGCTCGTATCGGTGTTTCCATGGATTATCAGGTAAGGGATTTTCAAGTTTGAAACAGCACGTTTAATGGTTAGTCTATTTTCATTAGCAATAAAATCTTCATAGAATTGATAATAATGTGGCATTTGTTGTTTTGTTCTGCCGTTTAAAACATATTTAACACCATCTTTTTTCCATTGTTCTAAATCTCCAGTTGTTGAAGTTCTTTTTCCAAAACTAGAAACCCCTGCAAGACTTACAACTTTTTTTATACGGTTATCTTCTTCAGCTTTTATAGTTACAATACCACCAGCCCTACTATGACCAATAAGAGAAATATTATTTCTGTTTGCTTCTTTTTTAAATTCGGGATTTGAACAAACCCAATCGATTATACATTGTAAATCGTCTAATTCTTTGGTGTAATTATTATTTCCGAAAGCTTCCAAATCTGGAAAATCTATAGGCTGATGAACGGTTCCGCCATTATGCGAAAAATTAAATTTTATAAAATAAAACCCAGCTTCGGCAAAAGCTTTTGCCATTACATTCCAAGCGCCCCAATCTTTAAAGCCTTTATAACCATGACAAAAAATGATAACGGGTTTAGGCTGATTATTTTTAATATAAACAACATCGGTAAGTATCGGTTTACCATGTTGCCCTTGAATAATTATATTTTTAGTAAAAGTCATTTTTAAACTTCTTTTTCAGTGAAATCTATGTTTGGATTACAAATCTCTATAATAAGATTTTTTAGTTGAACGCTAAATTCATCTATAATTTCTTGAGTTATTAATGTGTCTTTTTTAGCGTAACTACCAGCCTTATCTTTTTTAGCAAACTTTAAGAATCCTGAACTTAAATTTTTAAATGAAATAATTCCAGCTTCAACAGGAAGCATTATCTCTTTTGAAAGCTGCATCATATACGCATATGTTAGCACTTGAAAACTCTTGCTATACTTTTTATAATCTGTTGTCAGGTCTTCCCAATTTACAATTTCAACTTGATTTTGCTGAACGCTACCTGTTTTGTAATCAATAATACGAGTTATACCATTGCACTCATCTACTCTATCCACTTTGCCTTTTATTTTAACTGGGAAATTGAGTTCAGGAATGTTGATTGAAATAGTATTATCAGCTTCAATCGCTATAATTTTTATGTCATTTCCTGCTTTTATGTCTTTAATTTCTAAATCCAAAAAATTAGATACATAACGTTTTGCAATTTCAAAAATAATTAGGTTTTTACCTTTAGTAATATCGCCTTCCTTGTATTCATTTTTAAAATGAAACGTTACTTTTTCTTCAATTTGAGATTTTAAGTTTTTAATAATTTCTACAGTTAAAAACATGCCCAATAAAGGCTTATAAAAATCTTCAAGCGTATTATGTACGACTGTGCCTAAAGTGTTTGCAGCAACAGTTTCTTCAACATCATCATGTTCTTTTATTTTTAATATTTTCTGATAATAAAAATCAATAGGGTTTCTAATATAGTTGGTTAATGATGAAGGTGAAAACCCATCTTGCGCCAGTTGGATTATTTGTTTTTGTAAAGCTTTCGTTTTTTTAACAATGTTTAAAGTAGGTTCAATAATGGGAACTTGAGGTGTTAAAATCTGCTGATTTATATGATGAATACCTTCTAACTCTAATTGTGTAATAAATCGGCTTTTTTCTCCGACTGTTAATACATCTGCCTCAGTATTATACAATATGAAAACATTTTTAGCACGTTGTAAAAGCCTATAAAAATGATAGGTGTAAACCGCATCTTTTTCTTTATAAGTGGGCAAGTTATTTTCAATTTTAACATCAAAAGGAATAAAAGAATTATTGCTTTTTCCTGAAGGAAGCACCCCTTCATTTACAGAAGAAATAATGACAGTATCAAAATCTAAAACACGAGATTCCAGCATGCCCATAATTTGTAAACCTTGAAGAGGTTCACCTTGAAAATCTAAAGTTTCTGTACTTAATAACTCCTTATAAACGCCATGGAGCGTTGAAATATCTTTTATATGATGATACTCTGAATTTAATCGGGTAAGCTCATTAAACAGTTCATTAAAGCGGAACACATATTCTAATGGAAGTAAATTTGAAGCTTTCTCAACATCTAAATAGTTTTTAATAGCTAAAATGAGTTTTGAACAATTGCTTAAGGCTGTTTCAATGGACATGTCCCAGCTAGAAAACAACAAATCAACAATATGGCTAGCCTTAGTAGCAATTTCTTTTAAACGCTCTCTATTTAAGTATACAAGGTTATTACTGTCAATAGTTTCAATGAGTTTAGATGCATAATCTATGTTTTCAATATAAAATATAGGTCTTATAAATTGATGCGATATAATATTTTTAACATCCTTATAGTAAAATGAACTTGAATACGTTTTATGTAAACGAAACAAAGCTTCAAAAAGCGATGACAGTGGGATGGATTTTAACGGAAATCCCATGGTTATGTTTAACGCATTGATGCTTGAAGGAATTGAGTTAAGTACAGGAACCAATAAGTTTTCATCACCTAAAACAACCGCTGTATTTTGTAATGATTGATTCTCTTTTTGTATAGTATTTAAAAGCGACCCAATGTATTTAGCTTGCCCAATATTTTTTGGGATGCCAAAAACAGATATGTTTTTTTCTGTTGCGTAATTTGTTGTTATCCAATTAAAAGGATTTGTTTTAAAGAAATTCCAATTGTTTTTATGCTGCCTAGTAAATAATGCGGCATCATGCTTTTTGTTATCCAAGAAGACTTTATCAATATCCCAATAAATTTTTGCTAAACCGTTTTTTAGCAATTCTTGTATAATGGTTTCTTCTGAAGTGTTTAAAGCATTAAACCCTAAAAACACATGTTGCTTTTTAGGATTGTTTTGAATGTAGGGTTCTAAATTCTCAACAGCTTCTCTGTAAATCAGACCTTGATAGCCAATTTTTTTGTTTAAAAGATGTTCTGTAAAATGCTTATAATAGATATAAAGTTTATTCCAAAATGCTAAATAATTTTTAACAAAATCTGTTTTATGTGCTTCTAATGACCAATGATTTAAATCTTGAATGGCACTTAGGTAGTTGAAAATACTTTCTTGAGGGATTAGATACCGATCAATTTCATTAAAATCTTGCAATAATATTTGGGCCCATTTTGAAAAGGATTCAAAAGTATCAAGGTTTTCTTTTTTTGTTAATTCAATATAGGAATTATAAAACTCAAAAAGGAGTTCTGTGTTTGGAACACTTTTTAGTTGAGATAACTCTTCGACAAACTCTTCTATACTAATTATCTGTGGAGAAAAAACAGTTTGCTTTACAACTTTTGGAAGTTCATGTTTTAAAAACAACCCAGCTCTTTTACTAGGTAGTACAAAGGTTAATTCAGAAAGATTTGCTTTGCTGTCTTGTAAATCTTTTAAAACATCGTGAATGAAAGTTGTCATACCAATTTAATTTTAAAATTGTGCATTAGTAAGTGGAATTATTTTTTGGTTATTTAAGGCTGAAAATATAAGTATAACAGGAGTTACGGTTACATTTTTAAACGAAAAATAAGTAAAAAAGAAACTATTTACATGTACCATTTTGAAGTTTAATTGGTTATATAAAAATAAAAAACGCTTCGGATATCCGAAGCGTTTTTTGTAAACTTATTTGTTTTAAAATTAGTTTAGCTTATTTTGCTAAGTTAATTTCAACACGTCTGTTATTCGCTCTACCAGCTCTAGTTTTGTTAGAATCAATTGGTTTAGCTTCTCCGTAACCAAGAGCAGAAAGTCTGAAAGCATCGATACCGTTTTTAACTAAGTATTCTTTTACAGAATTAGCTCTAGAATCAGATAATCTTTGGTTTAATTTTTCGCTACCAACACTATCAGTATGACCTTCAACAGTAAATTTAGCTGTTGGGTATTCTTTAAGGATACCTATGATGTCACCTAATACAGCTTCAGATTGAGCCTTGATAGATGATTTTCCAGTATCAAATAAAATTGTTTTAGCGTACTCGTTAAGTGTTTTTTGAACTTCCTCAGTTACTTCAGGACATCCGTTGTTAGCAACAGTTCCTTTAACGTCAGGACATTTATCGTCTTTATCTAAAACACCATCACCGTCAGCATCTGGCCAAGGACAACCTTTGTTAGCAGCAGGACCTGCAGTGTTAGGACATTTGTCATCAGCATCAGTTATACCATCACCGTCAGCATCTGGACAACCAGCTAAAGCTTTTAAACCAGCAACTGTAGGACAGTTATCTTTGTTGTCAGCAATACCATCACCATCAGTATCAGGACATCCGTTAAGCTCAGCTAAACCAGCTTCGCTAGGACAATCATCTTTACTGTCTTCGATGCCATCACCGTCAGTATCAGGACATCCGTTGAAAGCTTCTAAACCAGCAACATCTGGACAAGCATCATCTTTGTCATATATACCATCACCGTCAGTATCAGTTCCACCAAATTTGATAGATAAACCAGCAGTATGTTGGAAATGAGTTTGTAAATAATCTTCAAAAGCATGTTTGTATGCTGTTTGAACAGTTAAACCAATGTTTTCGCTAAACCATAAGTTAAAACCTAAAGTTCCGTTTAAAGTACCAGCTCCAATTTCATCAATCCAAGTATAACCACCTCCAACTCCTACGTAAGGATCGAAAGTTTTATTTTCTCTAAAATTGTACTTAATAGTTCCATCAACTCCGTAATAAGACCAGTCGTCAACATTGTTAGTTGTATCTGGGTTTGTACTTATGTCTCCCCATTTATTAATTTTATTTAAAGAACCAGCAACTCCAAAAGAGAAACCATCGCTTAAATACTTAGATACGGAGATTGTAGATAAAGAAGGTAAAATATTCCAGTGATCGGTAACATTAGCGAACTCATCAAAAATAGTTTCACTAAATAATCCGCCGTCTCCAGAAGGATAAGCATCAACTGCGTTTACCCCGATAGTAATCTGCCATGGGTTGTTGTTGTCTTGCGCATTAGCGTTGCTATAACCAAGTACAAGCAACATAGCGAACAATAATCTGCTAAGATTTTTCATATTCAAAAGTTTAATTTTAAGTGTTAATCGTAAACAAAAGTAAGTTGTTAAATGTTATTAACAAAGACAAATATAGAAAAAAATAGAATATATTGGCAGTTGGTCGATAGTTAAGAATGATTTTAGATAATTTTTAGCTTTTTTCCTACATTTACAAATGCAGTAATAGCTTTATCTAAATGCGTTTTTGTATGTGCCGCAGAGAGTTGCACACGTATTCTTGCTTTTTCTTTTGGTACGACCGGAAAAAAAAAGCCAATAACATAAATACCTTCTTTCAATAGCATATTTGCCATAGTTTGAGATAATTTTGCATCATATAACATAACTGGAACAATGGCAGAATCGCCATCAACAATGTCAAAACCTGCGTTTTTCATACCTTTTTTGAAATAATTGGTGTTCCATTCTAAAGCGTCTCTTAATTCTGTATCGTTAGTAAGCATTTCAAACACCTTTATAGAAGCACCAACAATAGCGGGAGCAAGCGAATTTGAAAACAAATATGGTCTAGAACGCTGGCGTAACATATCAATTATTTCTTTTTTTCCTGTGGTATACCCTCCCATGGCGCCTCCTAATGCTTTCCCTAAAGTCCCAGTTATTATATCTATTCTATATAGAACACCTTTTTCTTCTAGTGTTCCACGCCCTGTTTTGCCTATAAAACCTGCGGCATGACATTCATCTATCATGACCAATGCGTCATATTTATCAGCTAAATCACAAATTTTATCTAATGGCGCTAATAATCCGTCCATTGAAAATACACCATCTGTAACTATAACCTTAAATCTCGCTCCGTTTTGATTAGCGGCAATAAGCTGTTTCTCTAAATCTGCCATGTCACTATTTTTATAACGATAGCGCGCAGCTTTGCACAAACGCACACCGTCTATTATGGAGGCATGATTCAAGGAATCTGAAATAATAGCATCTTCTTTATCAAATAAAGGTTCAAAAACACCACCATTAGCATCAAAAGCAGCGGCGTATAGTAAAGTATCTTCGGTGTTATAAAAATCAGCTATCTTTTCCTCTAGCTCTTTATGTATATCTTGTGTGCCACAAATAAAACGAACCGAACTCATACCAAAACCATGCGTGTCCATGGTGTCTTTTGCAGCTTGAATAACCTCGGGGTGGGCTGATAGGCCTAAATAATTGTTTGCACAAAAGTTTAACACGGTTTCGCCTGTGCTTAAAGTAATTTCGGCACCTTGAGCTGAAGTAATAATGCGCTCCTCTTTATAAAGCCCGTCGTTTTTTATATCTCGAAGGGCTTCTTTTAGATGATTTTTCAGTTTCCCGTACATATTTTGGCGTTTTATGCAAATTTAAATATCTTTCACTAAAATATCATCATTTATATAAACAAGAATCTTCTTTTTAACAATCAAATTCATGTCTTCCAAAACATCTTGATATAGTTGTAATTGCTGTTCATGTTTTTTGTCTTCAACGCCGGTTTTATAATCGATAATTATAGCATTGCTTTCAGGATTTACAGCCACTCTATCTGGTCTTAAAATAACACCATCCTTTGTAAGGATATCGCGCTCGTTATATATGGTGTAATCTGAACTGTAATAATCTTCTAGTTTTGGGTGTTCAACAATTTGAAAAACTATTTGCTTTAACGCAGCTGCTTGGTCTTTATTAATTAATGACATCTTTATAAAATCACTAATCACAAAATCAATATCATCCTTTGTTTCAATTTGAGACATAATATCATGTATAAGATTTCCTTTTTCTATAGCTTCTTGTTGATTGGTATCCCAAAGGAATCCTGATTTAGTGACTACTTTTATATTATGGTTTTCCTTGGCTGTTGAAATAAATTCGTGTTGAATTTTGGTGTCTTTAGAAGTAGATGAAATATCAGATGTTTTTTTAGCCCCGAAAGCAATCGGGGTTCCGAAACTATATGATACTTCTAAATCATTCCACAAACCTAAATGCTGCAAATAATTAATCAATAATCCCGAATATTTTTTGCTATTTACTTCTCTTTTTGATGAGACCTCTTTTTTTGAAATAACATACAACTGCTCAACAGCCCTGGTTAAAGCTACATATAATAGATTGATATTATCTAATTCTTGTTCAGATTGATGTTTACTATATATAGATTGACCTTCTTCACCATAATGCTCAATATCCTTATTATAGTTTAAAAGCGTATGCGAAAAACCATTGTATTTTTCTTTGTCCAAAGAAAACCATTCTTTAGGCTCTACTTCTCTATAAATATCTAAATCGGCATAAGGAAGTATAACCACAGGAAATTCTAAACCTTTTGATTTATGAATGGTCATGATTTGAACCGCATTTTGCCCTTTTGGCGATATAATGCTCAAACTATCTTTTTTCTTCTCAAAATAATCTAAAAAACCAGAAATATCAGAACCTTTTTTCTGTGAAAAATCTAAAACAACATCTAAATAAAATTGAATGTAAGCGTTTGAAGTTTTCACTAAATTGAAGCTTCTAACAATGGTTTCGGCTAAATCGTAAAGTGGAAGTTGCAGCAAAACTTCATTTGATATGAATATATTAAAAACTTCAAAACTTTTGAATAATTCTGAAATAGGCAACTTTATATGATTTGAGAAAAAGGCGTGCTTGTCATCAATATTAAATAGCGTTGCTAAAAAATTTAAAACCTTAATTTTCAGTTCATTATTTTTTGGTTGAATTAAAAGTGCCAACAAGTCATTTATAAAAACGGCTTCTGGCGAATTATGAATAAGTAAGGTTTCAGACGAAATAATAGGAATATGATTTTGACTTAAATAATTAGCCACCGCAACACCTTCTTTTTTCTTTCTTACCAAAACACAAATGTCTTCTAGTTTAAAACCATTTTCTAAACATTTCTGGATTGTTTTTAAAACGTTGCCTGAAAATATGTCATCTCTATCATCATCCTTTTCAATATCTAAAAACGATAATTCAACATAACCTGCGTCATCTTTAGTAATGATCTGATTGGCATTGTCGTAAAGGGTTTTATAATCGGGATTATTAAAAACCTGAGTAGCCAAAAACTTAAAAAAGCCATTATTAAAATGTACTATTTCTTTAAAGCTTCTAAAATTAGAAGGAAGATTTTCAACACGCTTTTTTATATAAAACGGGTTCTCTTTATTGAACAACCCTATAAACTGTTCTGCTTTACCTCCTCGCCATCTGTAAATAGCTTGTTTTGCATCGCCAACCAGCATGGTACTTCCTGTTTCTGTAGAAAGCGAATTCCCTAACAACGGAATTAAATTCTCCCATTGCATAACCGAGGTGTCTTGAAATTCGTCAATAAAATAATGATTAAACTTTTCGCCAATACGCTCATAAATAAAAGGCGTGGGTTGATTTCTAATTTCTTTGCTAATAATAGCATTGAATTCTGAAATCAACATTTTATTTTGGTCTTCTTTCAAAAAAGAAAGCTCCTTATTAATGGCGCTTAAAACCGATAATGGTGTTATGTTTTTATAAAATCCTTTTAAAAATTTAAGATGAAAAACGGCATGTTTCGTTTCGTTAAACCCTAAAGCCATTTGTGGTTGAATTTGTTCAATAATACCTGCAATATCACTGGTAACACGTTTTGGATATAAGGTTTTGGATTCAATATCTTGTTGCCACTTGGCTTCAAAATTAACATCAAAAATTTTATCTGCCAATTTTTTAAAATGCTTGGGTAAATAACTTCCCGAAAAATCGTTAAACTCTAATCCTGCTTCTTCAATTATGGTTAAACTATTTTGTGCTTTTTCAACAATACTTAGTTCTAGTGCAGCAATTTCATTTTTCAACTGTACTTTAAGGACTTTAAAATCATCTAAAGTCTTATCCTTTAAACCTTCAATAAAGGGAATATCATTTTCGTTTACTAAAAGTTTCGCAATCTTATTAAAATCAAAAGACACATCATAACTTTTATCATCATCGGCTTTTTCAATAGCAAAATCCACTAAAACCTTAGTGAGCTCTGTATCTGTTCCAGCTTTAGAAATCAAGCTATCGACCGCTTCATTTAAAAGGGCGTCTTGATCTAATTCAACTTCAAAGTTTAGAGGTAATTTTAAATCGTATGCAAACGTTCTAATCAATTTATGCGTAAAACCATCAATAGTCGAAATATCAAAGGCCGCATAATTATGTATAATGGTATTTAGTAGTTTTTTGGATTTTTGATGTAATGATTGTGGACCTATTTGAAGCTCACTGCAAATGGTTTCAAACATACTATCTGGGTTTTCCAAAATAGCGTTATCCGAAAATATTTTAAGCGTTTCAATAATACGGGATTTCATTTCGGCAACAGCCTTATTTGTAAACGTTATGGCCAGAATACGTTTAAATTGTTCCGAATTATTAGAACTAAATAAAATCTTCAAATATTCTTTTACAAGCGTATAGGTTTTTCCGCTACCCGCAGAAGCATTATATATAGTAAAATAGCTGGTTTGCATGAAATAGAATTTGTTTTACAATATAAAAACTATCAATGAGTTCATAACAATTTATTATTTTTAATTGAAGTGTTTTATCCTTAAATTTGAATGAAAATAAATACTAATATTTAAAAACAAAAAATTATGGCTTTCGAATTACCAAAATTAGGATATGCTTATGATGCTCTAGAACCTTATATAGATGCTAGAACCATGGAAATACACCATACAAAACATCATCAAGGATATACTAACAATTTAAATAATGCTATTTCAGGAACAGATTTAGAAGGGAAATCTATTGAAGATATTCTTGCTAATTTGGATATGGAAAATAGCGCTGTTAGAAATAATGGTGGAGGGTTTTATAACCACTCATTATATTGGAGCGTTATGAATCCAGAAGGAAAAGGGTATTTATCTGGAGAATTAAAAGATGCTATTGAAGCTGCTTATGGTTCTGTTGATGATTTTAAAGATGATTTTGCTAAAGCTGCAGGAACACGTTTTGGTTCTGGTTGGGCATGGCTTTGCGTACACAAAGGTGGAAAAGTAGAAGTGTGCTCTACACCTAACCAAGACAATCCTTTAATGCCTGGTGTTAGCTGTGGTGGCACTCCAATTTTAGGAATTGATGTTTGGGAACATGCTTACTATTTAAACTACCAAAACCGTCGTCCGGATTACATTAAAGCATTTTTTAATGTCATTAACTGGAATGAAGTTGAAAAACGATACGCAGAAGCGAAATAAGCTTAACATTAATTACAAATCAAAAGCTCTGAACTATTTCAGGGCTTTTTTGTTTATTTAGCACGAAAAAGCAACCTCTGAATTTGTAATTTAAGGGTTTAATTGAAATTGTTTTTCTGCTTTTGCAAAAACCTAATTTAAAATGAAAAACCCAATTGAATATTATAAATCACATCTAGAACTATACAATTCTGAAGCTAAAAGGCTGTATAAACAAATGACGGCACTTAGCACGCTGCGCTTATTCGTGTTTTTAGTTACTGGCTTTGGGGTTTATTTCTTTTTTCAGCAATGGCAAATCGCTGTGCCAATAGGAGTTTTTGGCGTAGTTGTATTTATTTATTTGCTTTCAAAATATACTGATATTAAAAGGAAACGTGAGTTCAATAAAGCACTTGTTGATATTAATATTGATGAGATAAAAATCGCTTCAGGCGATTTTCATGATAGAAATGAAGGCTTACAATTTCAAGACCCAACACATTTTTATAGTTTGGATATTGATTTATTTGGGCGTGGTTCATTTTTTCAATTCATTAATAGAACAACAATAAATGAAGGCACTCAACAATTAGTTAATGCTTTAAAAGCAAACCATATAGATGGAATTGAATCTAGGCAAGATGCTATTAAAGAGCTAAGTTCTAAACCAAAATGGCGACAATATTATTCAGCCACTTCCAGTTTAGTTGATGTTGAAACTCCTGCTAAACAGGTTGTAACCTGGTTGCAAAATCACAAAATATTTTTACCAAAAATCATGTCATGGTTGCCTATGGCATTTGGGTTAGCGTCTATCGCCTTATTTGTGCTTATACTTTTAGGGATTATAACATATCAAGCTTTAATAGGCTATTGGCTGCTTTTAGGATTAGGCATAACTGGTCGTTATCTTAAAAAAATAAATGCATTAGCATCAAATACCGATAAAGTTAGAGATACATTTCGTCAATATGCTACGTTGCTAGATTTAATCGAAAATAAAACTTTTTCTTCGGAATTATTACAACAAAAGCAGAAGCAAATCCAGTCTGGCGATAAAAAAGCTTCTGATATTTTTAAAGCGTTTTCAAAATCGTTAGATGCTTTAGATAATCGAAATAACCTCATTGGAGCTATTTTTGGTAACGGTTATTTTTTGACAGATATAAAGCATAGCTATCAGATTGAACGATGGATTGAGCAATATGCCAATAAGGTTTCTGATTGGTTTGAAGCGGTATCTTTTTTCGATGCATACAATTCATTAGGTAATTATGCTTATAACCACCCAGAATTTATTTTCCCAGAAATAACAAACGATGGTTCGGTTATAAAAGCAGATCATTTAGGACATCCTTTATTGAACAAAGAAAAACGAGTTGATAGCGATTTAACTATTAAAAACGAACAATTTTTTATTGTTACTGGGGCTAATATGGCTGGAAAAAGCACCTTTTTAAGAACCGTGTCTTTACATATTGTTATGGCAAATGTTGGCTTGCCAATATGTGCAAAAAAGAGCCAATATTCGCCAGTAAAACTAATTACCAGTATGCGTACTACCGATTCGTTGACTGATGACAGTTCGTATTTCTTTTCAGAATTAAAACGACTTAAATATATTGTTGATGCCATTCAAAAAGAACCTTATTTTATTGTTTTAGACGAAATTTTAAAAGGAACCAACAGCACCGACAAAGCCATTGGCTCCAGAAAGTTTGTGGAGAAATTAGTAGCATCAAACGCTACGGGGATTATAGCGACGCACGATTTAAGTTTATGTGAAATCTCAAAAGAACTAGAGGACGTGAAAAACTATTATTTCGATGCTGAAATTATAAATGACGAACTTCACTTTGATTATACTTTAAAAGCAGGTATTTGCCAAAATATGAATGCATCTTTCTTGTTGAAAAAGATGAATATTGTTTGATGGTTTTGTCATTCCAAAGAAGGCGTGCAAATACCGCTATTAAGTTAATATCTTTACTTTTATGAAGCATACCTCTAAACTTCCTGATGTAGGAACTACTATTTTCTCAATAATGAGTGGATTGGCAAACAAGCACAACGCCATAAATTTATCTCAAGGATTTCCAGATTTTGGTAGCGACCAAAAGCTAATTGATTTAGTATGTAAAGCCATGAATTCTGGCTACAATCAATATGCGCCCATGGCAGGTAATTTAGCATTACGAGAGGCTATTGCCATAAAGATGGATGTCTTGTATAATGCTTCATATCATCCAGAAAACGAAATAACTGTTACCGCAGGAGCAACTCAAGCCATTTCAACAATAATCTCAACATTTGTAAAACTAAATGACGAAGTTATCATCTTCAAACCCGCTTATGATAGTTACGAACCAGGTATAAAACTTAATGGCGGCAAAGTTATTCCCATTCAACTTCAAGCACCAAATTTTAGTATAGATTGGAGTGCGGTAAGCCAAAAAATTAATAATCGTACTAAAATGATTATTATCAATACGCCTCATAATCCTAGCGGTACTATTTTTTCAAAAGCAGACATGTCGGAATTAGAAAGGATTACGAAAAACACAAACATTATTGTTTTGAGTGATGAGGTTTATGAACACATGATATATGATGACGAAAAACATCAAAGCGCCTGCTTGTTTCCAAATTTAAAATCCAGAAGTTTTGTAGTGGCTTCGTTTTGCAAAACTTTCCATAACACCGGTTGGCGCATTGGCTATTGCTGCGCACCAAAAGCGTTAATGAAATTATTTATGCAGGTACATCAATATAGTGTGTTTTGTGTGCATCATCCAACTCAAAAAGGGATTGCGGATTATATGCAAGAGCCGAAGCATTATTTGGAATTATCACCGTTTTATCAAAAGAAGCGCGATTTATTTTTAAGCCTTATAAAAGATTCACAGTTTACCTTTACGCCTTCGAAAGGAACTTATTTTCAGGTGTTAGATTATTCTAGAATAACTCAAGAATATGATGTAGATTTCGCAAAAAGGTTGACGATTGAGTCTGGATTAGCATCCATCCCGTTATCCGTTTTCAATGAAAACAATCTAGACAACAATGTATTACGCTTTTGTTTTGCAAAAACAGATGAGACCTTAAAAAAAGCAGCAGAAATTTTAAACCATATTTAGGTAACTTTTTCAATATTTTTGTGTCTCAACACTAGATATAAATTTTAAAAGAAGAATTATGAGGTTTTTAATGATACTAATATTTTTAGGTTTTAGCTATACGATTAACGCCCAAGAAGTTAACTTTAACGGCGTAACGTACAAGATTGAAAAAGAACGAATATTTAAAGATAACATTGATGTAACAGAAACGTTAACTCTAGAAAAAAAGCAACAAATTAGAACCGCCTTTGACAAAAAATTGCTGCAGATTGAAGAATCTGAACAAATCACTAAAAGACTAAAAAAAGTAGAAAAAGACAAAAAAAGTGCTATAAAAAAACAAAAAAAGGCTGAAAAATCATTAAAACAGAAGAAAAAGACACAATCAAATTTTGATAAATCGGGTAAAAAACACCAAGGCGCTATAAAAAAGTACGATAAGTTAAAAAAGAAAGGTAAATTGTCTCCTGAAGATGAATCTAAATGGCTTAAAAAAATAGAAAAACTTAAAGTAAACCATCAAAAAGCCAAAAAGAAACTAAAGCGTACTTAATGCAAAACCAACTCAACATAGCGTTAATTCAATCAGATTTAGTTTGGGAAAACCCAAAACAAAATCGTGATAATTTCACAAAAAAGATTAAAAACATCAATGAAGACCTAGATATAGTGATTCTTCCTGAGATGTTTACAACAGGCTTTACAATGAATGCTGGACAAGTTGCTGAAACCATGCAAGGAGAAACAGTTTCTTGGATGCGAGATTTAGCGTCGAAAAAAGACGTAGCCATACTGGGAAGTATTGTTATTTCAGAAGACAACAATTTTTATAACAGATTACTTTTTGTTGCCCCATCTGGGCATATTACTTTTTATGATAAGCGGCATACGTTTACTTTAGTTGGAGAAGATAAAACGTATACAGCAGGTTCAAAAAAAGTTATTATAGAATATAAAGGCTGGAAAATTAGTCCACTAATTTGTTACGATTTACGGTTCCCAGTATGGGCTAGAAACACTGAAGATTATGACATTTTAATCTACGTTGCCAACTGGCCAAAACCAAGGGTTTCAGCTTGGGATGCTTTGTTAAAAGCACGTGCAATCGAAAATATGTGTTACTGTATAGGTGTTAATCGTGTTGGGATTGATGGTGTAAATAGCGCCTATTCTGGTCATTCTGCTGTGTATGATGTACTGGGAAATACCATCACTTCTTTTGAACCTCACAAAGAGCAAACCCAAATAGTCTTTTTAGAAAAAAGACATATTGAAGCCTACAGGAATAAGCTGAAATTCCTAAATGATAAAGATTCGTTTATAATTACTTAAACTGAAGTGTTTCTTGAATTCCCCAATCAGCCCTAATTTCAATATCTTGAAAATGACTAACCTTTTCTGGCTGAATCTTTTTTAAATAACTCCCTGTATCAAACTTTTGGTTGCCGTTTGCATCGTGAATAATTCTAATGGAATACATGCTTGGTTGTAAATTAAGGAAGTCTATCTCGCCTGCTTCGGAAACATATTCTTCTACTTTAACCTCTCCTTGATTGTCCGTTAGTTGGATAATAAGCGGGTATTTTGCATTTACTAAGGTAAACCTTGCATAACCAAAATTAGAAGCTTTTCTGGTACTAACAGAATAATTCAATGTATCATTTGTATCATCAAAAAAATCAACAAAAGCTTCGGGTAATACTTGTATTTTATAGTTGTTCGCTTCTGTCTTGTTAAAACTTAAGGCATACGTATTTGTAATGGTATCAAAATCTGAAGTAAAATCTACATAAGTAGAGTCTTGGTCCATTAGTGAGATTTTTGAATTATCAAAACGTACCAAAGGCGTATTACCAGAAATTTTGAAAGCGTCGTCGTTCCCAATATTACCCGATGGAGCCGTCTCGATTAAAAGAGAATCTCTTTTTTGTTCACTAATTCTAACGGTAAAATTTTTTTCAAAATTAGGATGCGATACCTTAAAAATAAGGGAATCGACTTCTAACCTTGGCTTGTACCAGTAATTAAGCGAATCGGTTTTTGGGTCTTTGGTTATACGATATTCAAATTCTGGAGGCGTTTCAGATAAAATTTTAATAGCCATATCCTTATAGTCACCTTCATAACCAAAAGCTATTTTCTCGCCAGATAATAATCGTGGCCTTGTTGCTTTAAAATCAACATCTTCAGAAAATAATCTTAGCGTATAAGATGAGTCTGTGGGAACATCAATAAAGCTTTTATAAAAGGCTATTTGGTCTGTTTTTTGCTGAAATTTATTGTCTCCATTACCATCTTTTAGTGCCATAAGCATATATTTCCCTGCTTTAATATTTTCAATGGAAAACGTAGTTAAACTATCTAAAGTATTGGTGATGTATTTGGGAGTTTCTTTATAAATAATAGAATCGGCAAAGGTAGAATCGACTTCATAAAGAGCTACGTTTACAAAAGTTTCTGGTTGTTTTTTAAGAGCATCCACAATATTACCTTTAACGTTAAGCGAATCTATATAATCTCCTGTTGAAAGCACATAACGGTAATAGGGATAAGGATTAGATTCATTATTATCAGTAATACTATTTCCAAAATTAAAGGCGTAAGTCGTGTTGGGCTGAAGCGTATCGTAAATTTTAATTGTAATATATTTACTTGCCGCTCCAAGTGGCGTAACGTCTGGTTGCGTTTTCATGGGCGGGGAAATAATTAGCTGCTTCTGTAAATCTTTAATCTTTATATATTCATCAAAATAAATCTTGATTACTTTTCCTTTAAAATTTATTGAATAATTATCTGGCTCAGACTTAACAATACTAGGAGGCGTTTCGTCCTTTGGACCACCATCTGGTGTGCCTCGATTGGCACAATTAATAAAAATGAGACCTATAACAGCCGCTAAAATAAAATTTGAAAGGGTCTTGTTCATCAACAATTTTAAATTTTTACAAACCTACATAATTTTAGGAATATAACGATATTCTAATTAAGCCATAAAGAGCAAACGCATTACAATCAATATTCTTATTTTTAGCCACGAATTTCACTAATTGGCACGAATAAATGAGTTTAACTCATTTAAAATTCGTGAAACCTGCCAGCCAGCAGGCTAGTAATTATCCAAAAATGATTACACGAATAGAAAAATCTTTAGATTTTTCAAATATTAGTGAAAACTCCCGAAATTCGTGGCTTAATCTTTTTAATGTGGCTGCCCTGTTATGCTATTGCCATAGTTGCGATGCTAATTTTTATGTTTTTAGCTTCATTTAAAACAGAAATACAAGCTTCTAAAGTGGCACCTGTTGTTATAATATCGTCTACCAAAAGAATGTGTTTATTTTCAATGGATGGTATATTTTGAATGGCAAATAATTCTTCGCTATTAATCCATCGTGCTAAGCGTCCTTTTTTAGATTGTGTTTTGGTATTGGTTAGTTTTAATAGGACATCGTCCATGTAGTCTGCGTTTAATGCTTCTGCAATTTGTTGTCCAAACTTAGCCACTTGGTTAAAACCTCTTGTTTTTAGTTTCTTTTTATGAAGCGGTACCGGAATAACAATATCGATAGTTTTATAGTTTTTAATCGTTTTTAATTCACCACCTAACCAATTCCCTAGAAGAAACCCAATGTTTTCATGGTCTCTATATTTAAGATTATGAATAAGTTGTTGTACGTTCCCTTTTTTTTCAAATCTAAAAAGGGCTGTTCCATCTTCAATTTTGGCACGTCCGTAAAGTACTTTTGCAACGTCATCACTATCGTCAAAATGAAAATTTGTTACAGGTAAATCATGTCTGCAATCCATACAAATGGTATCCTCATTATCATTCAGTAAGTTAAGGCACGCGTAACATACTTTCGGGAAGAATAAATTTAATAAGGGTTTAATCATTTGTAATGAAAATGTAGTGTTGTAAACTTAAATAAAAAATCATGAATCTCACACTAATTTTTTAGTAAACAACATGTTTGTTTGAATCGCTTTTTTATTTTTGCACCATGGCAAATCAAGATGATAAATTTAAGAAGGTTATTTCGCATGCAAAGGAATACGGATATGTATTTCAAAGTAGCGAAATATATGATGGTTTAAGTGCGGTTTATGACTACGCACAAAACGGAGCAGAGTTAAAGAAAAACATACGCGACTACTGGTGGAAAGCCATGGTACAGATGAATGAAAACATAGTAGGTATTGATGCCGCTATATTTATGCACCCAACCACATGGAAAGCTTCGGGACACGTTGATGCGTTTAACGATCCATTAATTGATAATAAAGATTCTAAAAAACGTTATAGAGCTGATGTTTTAATTGAAGATTATTGTGCTAAAATTGAAGCTAAAATTGATAAAGAAGTTTCTAAAGCAGCAAAACGATTTGGTGATGCCTTTAATCAAGAAGAATTTTTAGCTACAAACGGACGTGTTGTTGGCTATCAAGAAAAAATAAAAAGTACGCTTTCGCGGATGGGGAAATCTTTAGAAAATGAAGATTTAGCAGATGTTAAAGCGCTTATTGAAGAGTTAGAAATTGCAGACCCGTTAACGGGAAGCAAAAACTGGACGGATGTTAAGCAATTTAACCTCATGTTTGGAACCAAACTAGGTGCTTCAGCTGATACTGCAATGGATTTATATTTACGCCCTGAAACGGCTCAAGGTATTTTTGTTAACTTTTTGAATGTACAGAAAACGAGTCGACAAAAAATCCCTTTTGGAATTGCACAAACGGGTAAAGCTTTTAGAAATGAAATTGTTGCAAGACAATTTATTTTTAGAATGCGTGAGTTCGAACAAATGGAAATGCAATTTTTCATTAAACCAGGCACTCAAAAAGAATGGTATGAGCACTGGAAAGAACATAGAATGAAGTGGCATTTATCCTTAGGCATGGGTAAGGACAACTATCGTTTTCATGACCATGAAAAACTAGCACATTATGCTGATGCAGCGGCTGATATTGAGTTTAAATTCCCATTTGGATTTAAAGAATTGGAAGGGATTCATTCCAGAACCGATTTTGATTTAAAAGCACACGAAGAATTTTCTGGAAAGAAATTACAATATTTTGACCATGAAGAAAATAAAAGCTACACACCTTATGTATTAGAAACATCAATTGGTTTAGACCGAATGTTTTTAGCCGTATTTTCTAATTCATTACAAGAAGAAGAACTTGAAAATGGCACCACAAGAACGGTTTTAAAATTACCAAGTGTTTTAGCTCCTGTAAAAGCGGCTATTTTACCATTAGTTAAAAAAGATGGTTTACCAGAAATTGCTAAACAAATTGTCGAGGAATTAAAATGGGATTTCAATGTGGTTTATGATGAAAAGGATGCTGTTGGAAGACGTTATAGAAGACAAGATGCCAACGGAACACCTTTTTGTATTACTGTAGACCATGACACTAAAGATGATAACACGGTCACCATACGTCATAGAGATTCTATGGAACAACAGCGTGTTAAAATTGAAGATCTAAGAGCGATTATTAAGCAAGAAGTAGATGTACGTTCTTGGTTGATGAAGATGTGACAAACATAGTTTGTCATGCTATCCCGATAACTATCGGGATTGTTTCAGTATCTCATAATAGAAAACTAAATTTTTATTTGTCTATCAACTTGTTGCTCTAAAGAAATCAGTGATTCTGTTCTCAAAACACCTGCAATAGCTTGAATATTGTTGCTAAGTAAAGCCATTAAATGAGCATTATCCCTACTAAGAAGTTTAATAAAATACTATAAACACCAGTTGTATAATGACACTCTAAAACCTCTGGGATTTTTTAAAAGCTCTTATAACATCATCTGTATTTGCTGCTTTATCGAGATAAATACCAACAAAAGCCATTGTAGAATACCCCAACACTTTTGGGTTTATGATAAAATGGGAGCCAGAAATAAGTTTAGATTTTTCAAGCTTGCGTAAACGCTGATGGATGGCTGCTCCAGAAATACCAACGCTACGAGCAATTTCTAAAATAGGTGTTCGGGCATCGACTGTTAAGGCTCTTAGAATTTTTTTATCAATACCGTCTATGGTTATGGTTTTTTGTTTTTGTTTCATTGAAAACTCGTTTTTTTTATTCCCTTGAAGAAGGTAATCTTGTTGTTTTGTGTAAATCTAAAACATAAAAATAACCATTTGCTTTTAAACTGAAACTAATATGTTGCGTTAGGGATAGTAGTGTAAATCCTTTTTAAAACTTGGGTGTAATAAAGTTTGATTAGAACTAAAAATTAACAGATTGCTACGTCGCTCACTCCTCTCAATGACATTTTTAAAAAGATTGTAACGAATAGCCCGACCCTTCCCGATAGCTATCGGGAAGGGTAACGCCCAAATATTAATTATTTAAGGGATTATAACCCAAATAAGGCACTTCTTTTTCATGAAATGTTATACCAAAAGTTCCCAGTTCCTTTAAAATAGGTTGGTAAACTTCTTTGGCTATAGGGATTTGAACGCCTGGTGTTTTTATTTTACTATTTAATATGGCAAGTGTAGCAATAGCCACAGGTAAGCCCACCGTTTTAGCCATGGCTGTGTAGGTTTGGCCCTCGCCAAGCGCAACCATATTGGCCTCTATTTGATATGTCTTACCATTCAATTCGTAACCAAATTTATGGTACATGACAATCATGTCTTTATCGTCTTCTGAAAGCGTCCAACTATCCATGAGTATTTTTTGAAGGATTTGTGCAGGTGTTGCTTTTTTGAGTTCGACACGTTTATTGGCATTAAAAATATCTAGTTCTACAAGTTTGTCCCAAACAATATCATCTTGGTCAATTTTTAGAGCGTGCCTTAATTTTAATTCTACAGAATCTGACGGACTGTAGGGTAAAAAGGCGTTAACAAAATCGCGGTAACTCATGTTTTCGCTATCGTCTATGGTGTAACTGTCATCGGTCAGTCCAAGAGTAACAAAAATATTCCATGCTCTACTAAAACCCACACGACGTATCGTTCCACGGTATAGCGTTTTTATATTATCCAATCCGTAAACACTTTGATACTTCAAGGAATCTCGGTTGGCATAAACCTCAAATCGCCCAAAACCTTCAATATTCAAAAATTCGGTACGTCTGAACAAACGATTATAAGAAATGTATTTATAAGCACCTTCCTGCAAAAATTTAGCGGCACCTCCTTGTCCGGCAACAACAACATTTCTTGGGTTCCACGTAAATTTGTAATTCCATAAATTATTGTCGCTTTCGGGTGCTACCAACCCACCTGTAAAGGATTCAAATAAAATAATGTCCCCACCCTTATCTCGTATGCGGTCTAAAACTTGCATGGCGCTCATGTGGTCAATGCCAGGGTCTACACCAATTTCATTCATGAGTATAAGCCCGTTTGCTTTTGCATCTTCATCTAAAGCTTGCATTTCGGGACTAACATACGAAGCGGTAACCATGTGTTTTTTGAACGAAATACAATCTTTTGCTACATCTATGTGAAAACGCGCAGGAAGCATCGACACGACAATGTCTGCATTTTTAATAGCTTCAGCACGCGAAGCTCCATCAAAAACATCCAGTTTAATGGCTTTGGCATTCTGATGGTTACCAATTAATTTTTGAGCACTTTCAATATTTAAATCGGCAACGGTAATAAATAGATTTTCGACAACCGATTTATCTAACACATATTTTAAAAGGTAAGCCGTTGATTTTCCAGAACCAATGATTAAAATTTTTCGCATATTGGGTTTTGTTGAGTAGTTTTGTTTAATAAACTTATCTTGACTTTTTGATTTAATCGAAACTTGAGTTCAATCTTATCAAAGTGCCAAAACAGCATTTTATTTTACGAAATTAATAAATATTAATAGCATTTGTTGCGAATAATTTACAAAATATGACTAAAAAAATTTTAATCGTGGCGTCCATTTTAGGAATGACAAGCATTATTTTAGGTGCTTTTGGTGCACATGGTTTAAAACAACTCATTCCAGAACACGCTATACAGACTTTTGAAACCGGTGTGCGCTACCAGATGTATCATGCTATTTTACTACTGTTTGTTGGCACGACATCTTTAATTCAACCAAAAACAAAAAAAATCATGTACTACTTAATTATGTTTGGGGTATTGTTTTTTTCTGGTTCTATTTATGGTTTGGCAACAAATACATTAACCGCTTTCGATTTTAAATCGATTGGATTTATAACACCCATTGGCGGTTTGTTGTTAATTGTAGCTTGGGGTTTTATGTTTGTCGGTTTTTTGAAGATTTCACCTAAAAAAGGATTTTAAATTATGGATACTTAAAATAATTGTCTTTATTTTGCATAATAAATAATTTTGTATCGAATTATGGGAAATTATAGTCAGGTTAAGAAAACAATTTTGTTAGAGCAGTACGGCATAAAAAATGCCAAAATCAAGTATCAACTATCTCCAGAGGAATTACATGACATTTCTATTGAAAAAGGATTGGGCGTAGAAGCCTCTTCTGGTGCTTTGGCTGTTAATACAGGTGAATTTACAGGGCGTTCTCCTAAGGATAGATTTATAGTTAAAGATGATATAACCAGAGATAAAATATGGTGGGGCAATATTAATATTCCTTTTGAAGCCAATCAATTTGATAAGCTATATAACAAGGTTGTAGATTATCTATCAAATAAAGAAATTTTTGTTAGGGATTGTTATGCCTGTGCAGACGAAGACTATAAACTGAATATTCGTGTTATTAATGAATATCCTTGGAGCAACCAGTTTGCCTATAATATGTTTTTACGTCCAACAATTGCTGAATTAGAAAACTTTTCTCCAGAATGGACAGTTGTTAATGCTCCAGGCTTTATGGCTATTCCAGATGAAGATGGAACACGCCAACACAATTTTGCGATTTTAAATTTTACAAAAAAAATAGCATTGATTGGTGGAACCGGTTATACAGGTGAAATTAAAAAAGGAATTTTTTCTGCTTTAAACTTTATACTTCCAGTCTTTAAAGACACCTTGCCTATGCACTGTAGCGCAAATGTTGGTAAAGATGGCGATACCGCCGTATTTTTTGGACTTTCCGGTACGGGTAAAACAACATTATCTACAGACCCTAGTAGAAGTTTAATTGGTGATGATGAACATGGTTGGACAAAAGAAAATACCATCTTTAATTTTGAAGGCGGATGTTATGCAAAAGTAATTAATCTGTCGAGAGATAATGAGCCTGAAATATTTGATGCCATCAAAAAAGGAGCGATTCTTGAAAACGTAGTTTTAGATGCGGCTGGACATGTTGATTTTGAAGATACGTCTATTACACAAAACACACGAGTTAGTTACCCAATTCATCATATTGATAATATTCAAATCCCATCGATAGGTAAAAACCCAAAAAACATATTCTTTTTAACGGCCGATGCTTTCGGGGTTATTCCGCCTATTTCTAAGTTAACACCAAGTCAAGCAGCATATCATTTTATTTCTGGTTATACGGCTAAAGTAGCAGGAACTGAAGCAGGAGTTAAAGAGCCTCAACCTTCTTTTTCGGCATGTTTTGGAGCACCTTTTATGCCACTGCATCCTTCTAAATATGCCGAAATGCTAAGTAAAAAAATGATTGATGCTGGGGTAAACGTTTGGTTGATAAATACGGGTTGGACCGGTGGCCCTTACGGTGTTGGTACTAGAATGAAATTAAAGTATACACGCGCCATGATAAATGCCGTTTTAAATGGAGATTTAGGCTTGTATAATTATGATGACTACCATATTCATTCGGTATTTGGTGTTGCTCAACCTAGAACATGTCCTGGCGTTCCAACTAGTGTTCTAAGTCCTAGAGCAACTTGGAATGACGATGAAGCCTATTATACAACAGCGTTTAAATTGACCAATGCGTTTCGTGAAAACTTTAAAAAGTTTGAAGACCATTGTAGTGAGGAAATTAGACGTGGTGGCCCACAACGTTATGCATTTTAATATAAATAAAAAACACCATAACTTTGGTGTTTTTTTATTTATATTCGACAAATTTAATATTTTTATATGTTTTCAGGAATTTTATTTGCGCTTTTATCTGCTGTCTTATTAGGTGTTTATGCGCTTCCATCAAAGTACACCAAGGGTTTTGCTTGGGAAAATACTTGGGGAGGCTTTTTTTTCTTTGGAATGTTTGTTATTCCTACTATCATCACATTTCTACTGGTAAAAGATTTATGGGCAATTTATGAACAAATTCCTTCTTGGGTATTCTTTACAATGTTTGGCTTAAGCTTCTGTTGGGGAATTGGAAATATACTCTGGGGATATAGTATTAACTCTATTGGAATGGCACTTGCCTTTAGTTTGTTTTTAGGCGTTATAACTTCTATTGACACTATATTGCCATTGATTTTAGTGCCAGAAGGACAAGAGAGCGTTATTGGAACAGAAATTGGCAATATAATGTTATTCGGTATTGGTATTATTGTTTCTGGTATAGCTTTAAATGGATATGCCGGTATTTTGAGGGATAAAAGTAAAGGAAAAGACAACGAGGAAAAGGATACGAAAACGATACGACAAGGAATTTTATTTTGTGTTTTAGGTGCTATTTGTGCTGCGGGTTTTAATTTATCATATCACACAGGAAATAATTTAGGGGGAATAGGTGAAATAGCGGAAATTCAATTTGGAAATGAACCTTGGATTGCTCGTTTAGCCGTTTTATTGCCAATTTTTATGGGTGCCACAATCTCAACAATGCTTTTTTTTAGTTATAGATTAACAAAAAATAAAACCTGGGGAAACTATACTAAATCTGGAGCTTTAACAGCCCTAGTTTTGGTTATAGCAATGGCTGTTTTTCATGATTCTGCGTTGGTTATTTATGGTTTAGCAGCTTATCATTTAGGAGAATTAGGGACTTCAGTTGGATTTGCAATTCTAGAAACAGGAGCAATTATGGTAGCTACTTTTAATGGTATTTTAACTAAAGAATGGAAAGGTGCTTCGAAAAAAAGTAAAACATTTTTAGGTATTAGTTTAGTAATACTTATTATTGGTGTTTTAATTATTGCTAAAGGTAATTATATAAAAATACAGGAGAATAATGAGGTTTCTGTTAATTTGAAGGTGGAGTAATAATTATATCCCCAAAAACAGCAATACAATCATAAAGAAATTACTTCAATAACAGCCTATATACCCTACAATATCTTATAAAGTATAAGCTCATTACTATTTAAAATTCACAATTATCTTCAAGATATTTTTCTTACAAATATTTTCACGCCACATCTTCCTAAAACTTCAAAACGCTGAAAAACAGTATATTAATACAAATACGCTATTCTATATCATATTAGTAATGAAATATTTTTCACTATAATAATACCCTTTATCGATTATTTATGTATTTTGTCGATTAAAATACATATATTGCACCAAATTAAATCTCAACAATTGAATTTAATAAATGTCATAATCAAAAAAGTAAAGTGACCTATAAAACATATAACTATATAGATTTACAACATGAATAGAATGAAAATTGTTTTAGCTGAAGACAACACGACACTATCTTTATTACTAAAATTTAGATTAGAAAAAGAAGGTTTTGATTTATTCATGGCCAAAGATGGTAAAGAAGCTCTAGAATTAATTGAAAGCAATTCACCAGATTTAATCATCACAGACATCATGATGCCTTTTATTAGTGGACTAGAAGTTATTAGTCATATCAGAAATAAAATAAATTCAGAAACTCCTATAATTGTTTTTTCAGCCGCTGGTCAAGAAGAAATGGTGCTTAAAGCTTTTAATTTAGGTGCTAATGATTTTATGGGAAAACCATTTAGTCCAAATGAATTAATGATTAGAGTAAATCGATTATTGAAGATATAACAACACCATATAACTGAAATTAATTCCCCCCATGATTGATTACCAGTACATAAACAACATTTATAACGACCTACCTTTACTAATTAAACTGACTTGGTTAATTAGTGTGTCGTTGACTCTAATTATCATTTTTATGAGTATGTACTTAAAAATCATCCGTCAAAGATTAAGAAAAAAACGTGAAACAAATATTAAGTTTAAAGAAGAATACGAATCTCTTTTAGTCGAATATTTATATTCTGGTGATGATTCAGGAAAAATAACTGAAGCTCAAAACACAATCATTGAGAGCTTAAAAGATTCCGTGAAAATAGATTCCAAAACAATAGCGTCCTAAACGATTAAAAAAGAGAAAGGGAAATTTGTTCCGCAAAGTTACCTTTGTGGTGCA